>NZ_JAHRFA010000009.1:129221-134904 GCF_020883045.1 Microcoleus sp. CAWBG58
GACTAAAGTCCTGACTACAAACCAAATTACCAATTACCAAATGTTTGATAAAGGTTTGTAGTGAGGACTTCAGTCCGCATCAAATAACAGAGGACTAAAGTCCTGACTACAAACCAAATTACCAATTACCAAATGTTTGATAAAGGTTTGTAGTGAGGACTTCAGTCCGCATCAAATAACAGAGGACTAAAGTCCTGACTACAAACCAAATTACCAATTTACCAACTTATGAACAATCCGATTATTTGGCTGCACGGCGACTGTTTGAGTCCACAAGGCCCAGCTTTTCAAGCTCACCCAGAAGCACCAGCAATCTGGGTTTGGGACGATGCATTGATCGATGAATGGCAGTTAAGTCTCAAGCGAATGGTGTTTATTTATGAATGTTTGCTAGAGTTGCCGGTAGTTATTCGGCGCGGCGATGTCGCTGCCGAAGTTATCGCTTTTGCGATCGAATCCGGTGCGAATCAAGTAGTTACAGCGGAAAGTCCCAGCCCTCGGTTTGAGGATATTTGCCGGGAAATTACGATCGAGTTTCCAGTAGAAGTTTTGCCACCCGATCCCTTTGTCCGCTACGATGGCTACATTGATCTGAAGCGTTTTTCACGCTACTGGCGCGTTGCCGAAAAATATGTTTTTTAATTGGGGAATTGGAGAATTGGGCATCGGGCATCGGGCATCGCGAATTGGGCATTGGGCATCGATCCGAAGATAATTTGTAGCAACTAACTGATGACTGATGACTAATGACTGCTGACTCTTAACTCTCAACTAAGAGGGCAGGCACGGGGGCACTGCCCCTACAACAGATCAACTGTATAACTGGCAAATGTCAACTAATTTCAAGTCGCCTTCAAACGCTGCAAGAGCCATTCAAATCTAGATTGAGCCAAATCAGGATTTTCGACATTTTGCCCGATCGCGCGATCGTCGTGGGGGTCTTGATATATTAAATAATCAGTATCTTCGCCGAAGCGTTTGACTGTACCCCGCAGTCTCGACGACAGAAATTTAGTAATAGCCCGATAAAACCGCAGGGAAAACAGCACGTCTTGCTCTAGTTTTTCAGTTAGCAGCCGCCTCGGAATTGACAGGATGAGGCATTCATCAATTGCCGTGACGCTAGCAGAAGGAAGCCTCCCGTCTACAAAAGACATTTCGCCCAAGACTTCGCCGCAGATAATTTTTCCAATTTCTTTGTCGCCCAAAGATGATACAGCAACGCTCAAAGTTCCATCCAGAACTATGTACAGCGCGTCTAAGGGTTGACCTTCGACGATGAGGGTGGTGCCGGGGGGGACTGTGGTGCGACTGCCGTTGGCGAGCATCCAATCGATGTCGCGATCGCTCAATTCGCCTAATATAACTAGAACTTTGCTCATAAAGTTAGGTTGAGAACAGATACTTTTTATTTTTTACTTGTTTAGTTGCGTGCTGTTAGGTCGTCGGATACTGAGCGAAAGCTAAGTCTAAACTTTACTAAGACATTGAATTTTCCACAATCATTAATAATGTTTAATAATTTTGACACGATCGAGCTACGACTGTTTGTGGGATAAATGATATTCTACATGACTTGTCCAGAACTGTGCAGGAGCCGTAGCTTGCGGGGCAGGACGCCATCGCCCTCACCCAACTGCCCCAATTTAGACCCCTGAATTCCCTAAACTGTTGTCAAACCTTGCTCTATCTTCGTTTCGAGCCGGGCTGCCCTCACCCAGGCGGATTTTTTCACTGTGGCGGCGGGTGCAGCGCGCTCATGTACAGCATTCTAGAATGCTTTGCGCGCCGGATCTGCTTCCAGCTCGCCAATTCAATCCTGCAAGTAAATCTAAAAATCTAAAATCTAAAATCTAAAATCTACTGATACCAATTTAATGTGAAGTTGCACATGTCTCGATCCCCCTAAATCCCCCTTAAGAAGGGGGACTTTGAGAAGAATCTTGTCCCCCCCTTATTAAGCTACCGTGTACACACAACTTGCCAAAACCTGGCTGTGTCTGACACAACCCTTAGTCGGCAAGGTTTTTAGACAATCGAGATCGTTATCAATAGTTTTAAATTATTGATAATGGGTGACGGGAAATCAAGGATTAAAAAAATAAATTTCCGTTTTTTTTGGGTCAATTGATTTCCAACTCGACTTGTGTGTACACCGTAGCCTTATTAAGGGGGGCTAGGCAGGGCGGTTTTATTGTCGTCAGACAAATTAGGTACGTAGTTGCGATCTTTGCGCTCTTTCTTAATCCTATAAAGAGCGCCCAAGCGCAACTACGTACCTTGGCCGATCGCGCGAGCCGACCTTTGAGCGATACTTTTGGTAGTTTTATATCTCCTATCCTGACAATTAATCCACCCTGCTTCTTAAGGGGGGCTAGGGGGGATCGGATTCTATGCAGCCTCATAAAAAATTGGTATGACTGATGAAGCTCGTGGTTTCGAGGTTGTTTGCAGTTGCTTTTTTTGAGCAAAAGTGGTATAAGCACCATCAAGAGTGAAATCTGCCCTCGGATTGATTTTTAGCTGCTCGAACTGTAAATTAAAATTAGTCGATCGACTAGCCTTCGGTTCTTGAATCTAATCACCAGAGAGAGTTGAATTCTCAAGGGTTAAGTGCCAATCTAGGAACAACACAACTCATATTTGTGTCATTTCTGAGTAAAGGTCTCGACTAGAGCCCTCAAACACTTACCAGAAATTTGGGTTTAAAGCCCCGTACTTTTAGGACGGATTTAACGATCTAAATTTCTTCTTCAAGATGGTATAGTAGGCTAACACTACAGGTAGAATAACCGCCGATACACATGAGACACCAAGCTCAAACGACTGGTCGGGAAATAATAATAGTTAGTGGGTGGCGAACACCACGAAAAACATAGCTAGGGTAACTAACGTAACCCAGACCAGAAAACTAAAATCTTGAATATTAAATGTACCGTGGGGCACACGGAAACAAGAGAGGAGACTCTCTATCGCTTGGGGAGATAAGCCCTCTGGGATTGCTCAAATTAGGCTCAAAACACAGGTTCTATCGAACGGGTTTTTGGTTTAAGTATTGCCGCAAGGATGGACAATTTTAAGGTATGTCTGTGAACCAAGAATCCCCGCGCGCTCGCGCCGGGAGTGTCAAACTTTTAACACACCATTCATTGAGGAGTGTCTATGAATAGTCTATTTTCCAAGTCTACTTTTGCGTTAATAAATCTTGCAGCTTTAGCAGTTTGTTGCAGTACCATGTCAGCGAAAGCTGAAACTGGCAACTTGCCAGATATCGCTACAACCGCAAATGCGACAGCTCAAAATATTGACCAAATTTCTGAGCCTGCGGCAACTTCAGCAGTGAAAGCTGATGCGGAAACAACAGCTAGCAATACAAAAATTGATTCTATCAGTTCGATCGAACTAACACCAGCGGCAGAGCCAGCAGCCTCCGCACCGGCGGCCAACTCGGAAGCATCTGCGGCAGCACCGGCAGAATCCGCAGCAGCAACATCGGAAATTGCTGTCCCAGCAACTGAGCAAAATGCACCTACAGCCATTGCTGCTGAAACAGAAAAATCGGAAGAAACAGCGAAAATTGCTGAGAATAGCGTTGAAACTCAGCAAAAATCCCAGATTGTTGCCGAAAAGATCGATCGACCTACCTCAATTATTGCCGATCGACCTAATTCGGAACTGACAGCATCCAAGGAAGAAAAAGAAGTCAAAACAACACAAGAAGTGTTGAGCAACCCTGTCAGCACTTCCGCCTCAGCCCTGACGAACCAACCGAAAGTTGCCCAGAATCCCGCAACAGCCTCAGACAAACCTCAGATATTGGCTCAACCGGGCGGTACAACCGTCAAACCGGGCAGAGCTACCCGTTCGGGCCCCAGCTACATCGGTATTGGCGGTAACATCGGTTTTGGCGGAGATTCAGCCCTAGGCGACACTTCTTTTGCGATTCTGAGCAAAATTGGTTTGACGAACAATTTCTCGGTGAGACCGAGTGTTTTGTTCCAGGACAATGTAACTGTTCTAGTTCCAGTCACCTATGATTTTGTATCTAAAGAGGCCGTCGAAGTCAGCGATGATTTTGTGATTACGGCTGCTCCTTATTTAGGTGCTGGCGTAGCATTTTCTACCGGCGATGACGGTAATTTTGGCTTCCTGATTTCGGGAGGTATAGATGTGCCACTGTCGAGCAATTTTACAGCCACAGCAGGACTGAATATTGGTTTTCTCGACGGAACTGACGTGGGATTGTTAGTCGGTGTTGGCTATACCTTCCCGAATATTGCCAGATAGTTTTGCTGTTTGAGCAAACGCAGGACAATTAAATAAGTGTGGGGTTGGCTGTAGGAATACAGTCAACCTTTTTTGATGGTAGAAAATCTCAAGCAATCGAGGATATGGCAATTTGAAGGACATGGCAATACTGTTTCCCTCGCCGAGATGAATTTTCCTCAAAGATTTGACACTCTCAGCGCTAAAGCGACTGAGATTCTTAAGACATTGCGGTCTTAATATCCCTATTGCTAGGGTTCCCAAACTCAGCACGTTTGCTCGTAGAGCGTGCTGATATCTTTTGGGCGTTTAGGTGTTGAACACCAGGTTTCGCGGAGTCCTCGCGTACCATTCTCAAAGCTCTATCTCTAATCGTTTTTGCAGCGCCAATATCGGCGTGTTCGTGATATCCACATTCAACACAGATGAACTTTTCGCCATATCTGTTGGACTTATCGATCTGACCACAATTCCTACATTCAGTGCTAGAGTGTTTGGGATTAACTTTGATTACGGTTTTGCCCTGCTTCACAGCTAGATACTCAATCTTTAATCCCAAATCGCCCCAACCTGCGTCAGAGATAGCGCGATTCAATCCCTTTTTTTTGGATTGCCCATTCTTCAGAAACCTCCCAGTTTTCTCATCACTTTTTACCTTGCATCGGCGCATCATCCCAGAAATATTTAAATCTTCTATGGCAATTACATCAACGTTACGAGATACTATTAAATTTGCAGTTTTCCATTGATACGCTTGGCGCTTATCACCAATCTTTTGATGGAACTTCCCAACTTGAATAGCTGCTTTTTTGCGATTTTTACTACCCTTATTTTTCCGACTAACCCGTCTCTGTCTGATTTTTAGAGTCCGCTTAGCTTTTTTGTTCGTCGAAAACTTGGGATTTTTGATTTGGTATCCATCAGAAAGGTGAACCAGTTTGGTGATTCCTAAATCGCAACCTATTACTTTGGGGTTATCGCCAACAGGAGTAGCGCTGTATTCAGGTACAGATTTATCCTCTATTCTGATAGAAACATACCATTGGTGACAAGTTAAGAAAAAGTGTAAATTGTCAAGGGGGTACGCTCGGTCATTGGTAAAATAGAATGAAACCTTGACCAGGCAAGCATTTGAGCAAGTTATGACTAGCAAAAAACGCATCAACCGAGATCATGCCAAGAAAAAAAATCGTCCCCAAGTAGAAAACAAAGCAATCGCGAATTACCTGGAAGATTTATTAATTCCGGCAATGGCGGCCCAAAAAACTTTTTATCGCCAACTAAATTTAAGATAGGACTTACGCATTGACAAAAAATATCATCTATGTATTCTAGACGATACCATCACGGCTCAGGTTTGCCAAAATATGCTCACGTATAACTGAAGTGAATAAATTCCTTTGGACTTCATACCAGT
>NZ_JAHRFA010000090.1:0-25903 GCF_020883045.1 Microcoleus sp. CAWBG58
AATCAATGACTGTTTTCTTACAAAATTCATTATAAAGCGTCTCTGTAGCTTCTAAGCATGGTGAATTTATCTCAAAATATACTCACGACTGGCGAACAGTCTTCAATAAGATGCGTTCCCCCTGGGTTGCTTCCTTTTTTGCGGCGTGATACCCGCTTCTGAATTACTCGTAAGCGTTTTTGAGCTTTACGATAATATTGGGGAATGCAGACGGTTTCGCCTTCAGAAGTTGTTAAGAACTCTTTTAAACCAACATCAATCCCGGTGATTTTATTTGGGTTGAAATTTGGCTTAATCTCAGGAACGATCAGATCTTCTAATGACAACGTTAGGTAAAAACCGTCAGCTTTCTTAGTGACCGAAGCCGTTTTGATTTTGAGCCCATCAGGTATAGGGCGATGCAGCACAACCTTGACTTTTCCAAACATCGGCAAGTTAATCAGATTTTCCTGCAAACATCCTTCTTTCATCTGAGGATAAGTAAAGGTGCGATAACGATTGCGAGCTTTAAACCGAGGTTTCCCACTTCGTTTCCCGTTGCTATCGCCTTTGAGAAACCTGTCGAATGTTACCTTGACTCGCTTAACTACATCTTGCAGGACTTGAGAATAAATCTCGCTATACCAGGGATGAGTTTTTTTGAGCTGAGGTAAGGTTTTTTTCTGGCTGTAATAGTCAGGGTGATCTCGCAGTTCTGGCAAATGGCAGATTAAAAGACAAGCGTTAACAGGAGAGCGATTTTGCTCGTACCAGTTGAATCTATCAGCCAACAAATAATTGTATTGAGCGCATAACATTGACAGCCATCTGTCAAACTCAATAACTTGTTGTTTTGTGGGACGTAGTTTGTACTGGTATGCTGTTCTCATTTACCTGGCTCCTTGCTTTTTATGTTAACATCATTGTGTCCGCAATGACAACACAACATAAAAAACAAAAACCTGTATATTCGACTATCCGAAAAGAGACTTAATAAATTGAGAATTATTGCAGCATAAGCGAGAAAAAACCTTTACTCAGATGGTAGAGGAATGGATCGATCGTCTATCCAATACATCTATTGAGTTACTTCATTCAGGAGATCAGTCTGCCTATCCATCCCACACCAATTTTGATATAAATATGGTGTGGGGATTCCGGCGAAGAAAGCTAAACCTCAACAAAAAGAAGAAGAACCGCCAAAGAAGGGTGACGGGTGGCAATAGATACAACGGCAGTTTAAAAAGCGTCAATACCGTATTCTTCACAAGCTTGTTTTAGCGGAAATAACTTGACGAATTACTCAGTTTGTGTATTGCCGTTGGTCGATCGCAATTTCGGCTTAGACTGCTGTCCCCGGCGTCCGTCCAGAGAAACCACCTCAGCCTCAGAACTCTCCCTAGCCACCCGAATCAGCAACCCCGACAACAAAAAACTCGCCACCATCGAAGAACCGCCGTAACTAAAAAACGGCAGCGGCAAACCCGTAGTCGGCAAAACCCCCGTCGCCACCCCAATATTCAGCAGCGACTGTCCCACCATCACCACCATTACCCCAATCGCCACCAACTGAGACTCAGCATTCCGCGCCCGCATCGCCACCCTCAAAGCCACCGTAGTGTAAGCCGCCAACATCAGTAACAGCGAGAAACCTCCCACCAAACCAAACTCCTCAGCAAACACAGCAAAAATAAAATCGCTGTACTGAATCGGCAAATAAAATAACTTTTGCTGCGACATCCCCAAACCAACGCCCCAAATCCCACCAGAACCCACAGCCAACAGACTTTGAATCAACTGATAACCATCCTGCATCGGATCCGCCCAAGGATTGAGAAAAGACATAATCCGGCGGCGCTGATATTCCTTAAAACTAATACTTAAAACCGCCAACAGCATTCCCCCTATAGCCGTTCCACCCAACTGCAAGTAAGGCAAGCCCGCCGCCAAAGCCACCAACCACAAAGTCATCCCGCACAAAGCCGTGGTACTCAAATTCGGCTGCAACAAAATGCCCAACAGCATCGCACCAAAAATTAACAGCCAAGTAAACCGAACTTTATTCGTCAATCGAGGCCAGTTGCCGAAAATGCGGGCGCTTTGCAGAACAAAAAACGGTTTAATCAACTCAGAAGGTTGAATAATCGGCACCGGGCCCAGAGATATCCAGCGAGTTGCACCGTTGACTGTGGTTCCCACGCCCGGAATTAAGGTCAACCAGAGCAATCCTAGCAGCACCAGAATTCCCAACTGAGCAGTTTTCATCAGGTAACGCAGGGGGGAGTAAACCATTAAGTTAAAGCCCGCCAGCCCGATCGCCACTGCGATTAATTGCCGTTTAAAATAGTAAAGGCCGTCTCCCAATTCAGAATTGGCAATGGGATAGGAAGCCGAAAACAATGCTGTCAGCCCTACAAACAGCCACAAAAAAGTCAGCCACCGCAGCCATCGGGCTTCCGCAGCCCATTGCGACGCGCTGGGGTCAAAAAATGGAATGAAGCGTCGAATATCATTAGTCATTAGTTATTAGTTATTAGTTATTAGCTGTAGGGTGCGTCGCCAGAAAATCCGTTACATTAAATCGACTGTTAGGGCAGCGACGCACCTTACCTTATATAGCGTTTCTCAAAAAAGTTAGGTATGCGTGGGATGCCTATGCCCTATACCCTATGCCCTATGCCCTATGCGTACCTCATGTTAGTGATAAAGGCTATATCATTTCTCTTCGTCGCACCCTACAACTATAAAATCATAACAAACAAAAAAAGAGGTCGATCGCGACCTCTTGCCCTGTATCAATCCATTCTCGGATTTTAAAGTAAGCCAGTATTAGCTCCGGGCTTACCGGTAGCCAGTTGCACTTTAATAATTCTGCCGCCCATTTTCATAATTCTTTGCTGTTCCCGGAACCAGTTGTCATAGGGAACCAGCTTAGTAAAATAGGTATTTTGCAATTCGCGCTGAGTGCGGATGCGAGTTTGGCTGGGGACGCAAGCAGTCACTTTAAACATTCTCATGGGAAACAAACTCCTGAGTAGGTTTACAGATTTTTAGATGGATTTTAAAAAGATTGAAGTCAGGGAGTTAGGAGTCAAAACTAGCTCGTTAAAACTCGTCGGGCGTTCTCGACTGGCCTTTGACGGTCTAGCAATCACTCTCAACTTCCCTGACTTCTTTCAAAGCTAAAGGTAATAAGTCCAAAGTTAAAAGTTAAAAGTTAAAAGTTAAAGTTAAAAGAGGCAAGAAATAAATCTTCTTCCTTCTTCCTTCTTCCTTCTTCCTTCTTCCTTCTTCCTTCTTCCTTCTGCCTTAGATTTAGCTCAAGCCAGAGCAGATGTAGTCGAAATAGACGCCCATTTCTTTACCAGCGTCAGAACCGACCAAACCGGCGGTGACTTCTTTCATTGCTTGGATTGCTTGTACGGTAGAACCGATGGGCACGCCCAAGGAGTTGTAGGTTTCTTTCAAACCGTTGAGCACGCGCTCGTCGAGGATGGAAGGGTCGCCAGCTAGCATGGCGTAGGTGGCGTAGCGGAGGTAGTAGTCCAAGTCGCGAATGCAAGCTGCATAACGACGAGTGGTGTACATATTGCCGCCGGGACGAGTTACGTCAGAGTACAACAGAGACTTAGCAACTGCTTCTTTGACGATTGTGGCTGCATTGGCGCTGATGGCGGTAGCGGCGCGGACGCGCAGTTCACCAGAAGCGAAGTAGTTCTTGAGCTTGTCTAATGCGCTGCTGTCCAGGTACTTACCTTGAACGTCAGAGGTATTGATAACGGCGGTAATTGCGTCTTGCATGGTTGTCTTGTTTCCTTGAAAGTGGCTGAGTCAGTCCAATTTTGGAGCTAGAATTTTAGATTTGGGATTGGGGATTTGAGATTTACAAGTAGTTGATTATCTGCAAAAGCTTTTGGCTTGTTATTCAGTAACCCTCGATTGTTCAATCAAAAATCTATTATCAAAAACCTAAATTCCTTACTGCATCGCACCGATAACGTAGTCGAAGTAAGAGGAAGCTTCGGAAGCATCTTCTCCAGAAAGCAGCGAAGAAGCTGCATTTTTCATAGCGCGCACGCCTTCGGCAACTGCTGCAATCGGGGTTCCGAGAGAGTTGTACATTTCGCGGACGCCGACAATACCGATTTCTTCGATCGGAGTAATGTCGCCAGCTACGATTCCGTAGGTGATCAAACGCAGGTAGTAGTCCAAGTCGCGCAAGCAAGTTGCGGTCATTTCTTCGCCGTAAGCGTTGCCGCCGGGAGAAACAACATCAGGGCGCTTTTGGAAAAGTTGGTCGCCGGCTGTTTTGACGATACGTTCGCGGGATTCGCTCAAAATTTGGGCGATGCGGACGCGGCGTTCACCAGAGGTGACGAAGCTCTTGATGCGGTCTAATTCGCCTGGGCTCAGGTAACGAGCTTCAGCGTCTGCGTTGACGATTGATTTGGTGACGATACTCATCTTGTGTGTACCCGCTGGATATTTTGCTATTGCGAACTGCTCCGCGTTGAACTAGCGACGGCGGGCGCTTTCATCCCGTACCTTTCGCTTCGCTGGTGGCTGGAGCTTTGACGGGGAAGGGTGGACTTTCCACAGGCTGCAACTGCTGAAGTTGTTACCTGGTGTCTGCCTTCGCTGTTTGACGGCGCTCGTTCTTCACGCCGGTGCGTTTTTTTATGGCTGCACTGAGCCTGTCGCTTAGAATACCACAAATGATTGATGCGATCTTTAATCTACGATCGAGATTGCAGCAGATCCTCAAGTGGCGATCGAGTGACTGTAGGGCAGTTAGTCAGAATATTGCTTCTCTAACGCAACTACCTCTCGCAAGTATTTTGAGGCATTATGTTCACATTCTGAGTGTTACCGTAATAGTTTGTAACATTCCTTTTCATTTTTGGGCCCTCGGCGCCGTCTGATCCGTTAAAAATTCCAACTCAAAAAATAGATAAAACTTTTTCTCAGCAAGGGTTACAGCTATCGAGCCTTCAGAGATTTGTCCCGAAGGCGACGGCGCGAGGCTAAAAAACTTCTGTGTCAAACACAGGTGCGGGAGACACAGGGGCGACAGGTGCGGATCGGAAATGGGGACTTTTAAGCTTGTAGCTAAATTTGACTCTCGTCCAAACAAAAACGGATACAAGTTTCCCACACTCGGACGCGGAGCGACCAAAATTTTAGATTAAGGTACAAATTCCCAGACTCATCTGTGGAATAAATCTAAAATCTAAAATCCTAAATCTAAAATCGATCGACTCTCACTTTGTAACCAGGTGCGACGTGAAAAGAAATCTATCAGCCCTTAAAAAAGCTTTGCAGTTTGGGATTAGCGGTGCTGTCGGCGGTTTCGCTGGCAATCTCATCACTGAACCTTTCATGCACCATCTCAATGATTCAACATCTGTTTTTGACAGTGTATTGTCCACATCTCGCTGGTTTGGATTGGTAGGCGGTAGCATTGCTACGGCAATTATGTTTGGCTATTATTACTATATCAAAGGCAAGCCACAAATCAAACAATCTTTAAAAAATGGCGGATTGTTTGGTGTCATCTCGGGGGCAATTTCTGGAGCAATCGCCGAAGGTATTTTTAGCGGGATTGGCGACGGTGAGAATGAAATATTGCGAGTGATTTGCTGGGGAATAGCTGGCGGTTTGTTAGGACTTGGACTTTCTAAGCGAATTCCCAATTTAGGAATGCTGCGCGGCGCGGGTGGCGGCGGTGTGGGTGGCGTTTTGGGCGGTTGTTTGTTTATTTTGTTTGCTTATACTTTGTCGGGTACGGCGGGCCGTTTAGCTGGCTGTGGTGCGATCGGCTTTTGGATTGGCATTATGCTAGTTGTGGCCGAAACTTTGTTTAACAAAGCTTGGCTGGTAATTAGTTACGATACCGGAACCAATCGCACTCTGACTATTGGTGCGGAACCGGTGACTTTTGGTAGCGATGAAAATTTGTCTATTATCTACATTCCTCATGTTTCGCCTTTAGCGATGCGGTTTCAATTGGAAGCGGGTCAAATTGTTTGCGAGAATTTTGATAGCGGGGCGGTGAGTTATTTGCGATCGGGCGACCAAAAGAGAATTGGTAACTGTACAATTACAGTTGGAAACTCTGATTTAGCCGCTCCTAATTCTGCTCGGGTTACGCCGACTATTTTATCACAAGAATCGCCAGCCAATGCTTTTGCCAACGGTCAATTTTTGCTGAAATTGGGAAGTCGAGTTATCCCTCTGACTGCGGGGACTCAGCTATTCACCTCTGACATTCCTAGTTTAACGGCTACTGCGTCTAGTGGGGTGGTAGCGCTGGTGAATTCTCGATCGCGAAACGAGGTATCCTTAGGATTGATCAATTTGAGCGATCGCTCTTGGTGGGCCACAGACAGTCAAGGCGATATGAAAATGATTGAACCTGAAAGTACCCTGACTTTGGCGTTGGGCACTAAAATCGAATTTGGTGAAATCGAGGGCGAGATTGTCGGAAGCTAAATAATCTTAAATCTCCTCTTCCAATAGGTTAGTAATCAGGACTTTAGTCTTCTAAGAAAGGATGCGGACTAAAGTCGTCACTACGAACCTTTTTGATGCGGACTAAAGTCCTCACTACGAACCTTTTTGATGCGGACTAAAGTCCTCACTACGAACCTTTTTGATGGCGGCAAATTAAATTGCAGATAATTAATTCAAGCAGAACTGCCGCTAACACCAGTAATCACACCCGCACCAATCAAATGAGCCAAACGCAATACTTCAGGAACCATATCAGTATCAGTCAAATGCTGGAGTATGAGTCAATATGGTTTACTTAACGCTTTTGATGAATTTCATCTGACGATTTTTCGATTATAAAGAGGTGAAGTAGATATTAAGAATATTTTACCGCAGAGAACACAGAGAACACAGAGAGGGGAGGGATAAAAGGTTTTTTTACGACATCCAAAACCCTCGCAATACTCTTCCCTCTGCGCCCTCTGCGCCCCAATACGGTTCAAAACTCTTCTCTTGATGGAGTGGATTGTATTTCAATACGGTTTACTTAATGCTTTTGATGAATTTCATCTGACGATTTTCTGGCAATATAGCCATTTTTGGCAAGTCAGATTTTTCTTAAGTCAACTGTATTGGAGTATGAGTGGGTCAGCTCTTCCTTGTATTTAAAAAGGTTTTAAACTCTTGTCTCAAAAATACGTAGCAGCAATAGATCAAGGAACCACCAGCACCAGATTTATTATATTCGATCGCCTGGGACAGATAATTTGCAGCAACCAACAAGAACACCAGCAGATTTATCCACAACCGGGATGGATGGAACACAATCCCGAGGAAATTTGGCAGCGAACCCAAAGCGTCATTAAAAACACCCTGGAAATCGGCAATATCGATGCCAAAGATATTGCAGCCCTCGGCATTACCAACCAGCGCGAGACTGCAATTGTTTGGGATAAAAATACGGGAAAATCCTACGGAAATGCGATTGTTTGGCAAGATACCCGGACTCACCAAATTTGTACTAGCTTAGCAGAAGTTGATGGCAAAGATCGATTTAGATCGCGCTGCGGTTTACCGCTAGCAACTTATTTCAGCGGCCCAAAAATTAAGTGGATGCTGGACAATATCGCTGGATTGCGGGAAGCGGCAATTAAAGGCGATGCGATTTTTGGCAATGTCGATTCTTTTCTAATTTGGCATCTGACAGGAGGCGCGCACGTTACCGATGTTACCAACGCCAGCCGCACAATGCTGATGGATTTGCAAACCCTCGATTGGGATGCGGAAACTTTGGAAATCATGGGAATTCCCCGCCGGATGTTGCCAGAAATTCGCCCTTCGAGTCAGGTTTTTGGCACTGCGAAAGGATTGTTAGATGGTGTTCCAATTGCTGCTGCTTTGGGAGATCAGCAAGCAGCTTTGGTTGGGCAAACTTGTTTCAGTGTTGGGGAGGCGAAAAATACTTACGGTACGGGCTGTTTTATGCTGCTGAATACTGGTGAGGCGATCGTCCCTTCAAACCACGGGTTACTGACAACAGTCGCCTACAAGCTCGGAGAATCGCCCGCTGTGTATGCTCTCGAAGGCAGTATTGCGATCGCCGGAGCATTAGTCCAGTGGCTGCGGGACAACATCGGCATCATCAACACATCTGCGGAAGTAGAAACATTAGCAAATACCGTCGAAGATAGTGGCGGAGTTTACATTGTACCAGCATTTTCTGGACTCTACGCGCCCTATTGGCAAGACAGCGCGCGCGGAGTAATTGCAGGTTTAACTCGCTACGCGACTAAGGCACATATTGCTCGTGCAGTATTGGAAGCGACAGCTTGGCAAACGCGGGAAGTATTGGAGGCGATGAATCAAGATTCTGGCGTGCAGCTTTTGTCTTTAAAAGTAGACGGTGGGATGGTAGGAAATCACACGCTAATGCAGTTTCAGAGTGATGTTTTGGGAGTGCCTGTGGTGCGGCCTGTGGTAGCGGAAACTACTGCACTAGGCGCGGCTTATGCGGCTGGTTTGGCGGTGGGTTTTTGGAGCAAACTAGCCCAATTGCGGGATAATTGGGCGGTGGATTGTATTTGGGAACCCCAAATGTCGATCGCACTTCGGGAGCAAAAATATCGCTTTTGGAAAAAAGCAGTTACCCGCACCTTTGACTGGGAGGAATGAATCACGAATACCGTTGGTTAACAGTTCAGCTTAATCTGCTGTAGTACCGCATTCCGGCAGGGGTTTAAACCCCTGCCTCATAGCTTAAGTCGGTTAAAACCGACTAAATAGTTATGTTTTTATAAGTTATTTCAAATCCGCACTTCATCAGAATTATTGCTCTCTCCCTCATCTCCCTCTGTGCTCTCTGTGTCCTCTGTGGTTAAAAAAATATGCTCCAACGGCAAACGATATTAATCCCAAATATGTATTTAGTGCTATCATCAAACACAGGACTACTTTTCAACCTGGAAATAAATGATTTCACTAAACAACTTAAAAAAAATCCTCACCTTCATCCTATTAATCCTGACACTGGCATTTGCAGAAATTGCCACTAATTCCCAAATTGCGATCGCAGATACAGCCACAACTCCCGCAACCGCAACCGCCGCCGAAGTCTTCAACACCAACTGTGCAGGCTGTCACATCAACGGTAGCAACATTATCAGGCGCGGCAAAAACTTGAAACAAAAAGCCTTAAAAAAATACGGCATGGATTCAATCGCCAATATTTCAAATCTAGTAACCAACGGTAAAGGTATTATGCCCGCTTACAAAGATCGTTTGTCCGAACAACAAATTATCGATGTTTCCGCCTACGTGCTATCCCAAGCCGCAACTGATTGGAAATAAATCGGAGGTATGGCAAAGTGAAAAACCGTAATTTTTGGCACAAAACCTTAACTTTTATTAGCTTGTGCTTGTATCTAATCCTAACTATTAGCCCGCCCGCTTTCGCCTCAATTCACAAATATCCAGAAAGAGCCGACAGAGTAATGTTCCGCTCCGTACAAAGCCTGCGCGATAATCGTGATAGAGCATGGCAAGTGGTTTTGTATAAGCGAGTACAGTCGGGATTGGTAAACTCCTTTAACCTGAGGCTGGTAGGATTTCCCGGCACAGAATTGGAGCATCCTGTAGCGGTAAATGTTGCTGCGGGCGATCGCGAAATTGGTAAAGCCAAAGATATTTGGAGCGAGTCGGATTTACCGGTTAACGTCGGAGAATATGATTTTAAATCAATAATTACAGAACTGCAAAGCAATCAACCTTTAAGGTTGAGTTTGCCTGTGAAAGGTGAAAAAGAAACTGGGTTGCTGGTTCCTCCTTTTGGTGTCAGAGAATGGCGGCTGTTGTTAGATACCAAGTAAATATACTTAGGTTATCTGGTCTCAAGTTAAAATCCCTAGAGTCGTGTGTATCAAAAGCTACTAGCCTCAAGTACGCCTTAAGGTAGATTTAACCGTTTTTCAAGGTAATTTTGAAACAAACTCAATGTAGAGTTGGTCAAGTGATAAAACTCCATTGTTTATAACGTGCGTGTCTTCAGGGTGAAATTACTTACTATGAGTTTAATCAGTACAATTGTCGGAAAAGCTTTAGAAACGGGTTATTTAACGGTTGAAGCCGAGGAACTGTTGCGCCAGCAGTTGCAGATGACTAAGTACGGTTTAGAAGATTTTGAGGCTTTTATTACCTTGCAAACAGAGGTGATGGAAGGTAGGGTAAGACAGCAGGCTTTGGAATTATTGCGATCGCACAACTGTTCTGCTGCCGTTGCTTGAATTAAGGTCGAGGTTTGTAGTGAGGACTTTAGTCCTAATCAATAAGGACTAAAGTCCTCACTACGAACCAAACGGGCGATCGCGCTTTTGGATAGAATTAAGTGCGATCGATCTTCGTATGTTGATAAGCTATTTGCGATCGGGCTAGGAGCAACGGCCCACAAAAAAATCCACTCTTTGTGGAACAGGCAAGATGCCTGTTCATAAAAATTATAAAACTGCATAAAGTATTGTCATTGCGAGGAAGGAAGCAATCGCAAGGTTTTGAAGTTGCTTCGTTCATCAATGTTTCTACTGCATTCCTAGCTGTTGCCTTAACGCTTCGGGCACATTAACGGCTGTATCCAAACCTCGAACATTTTTCTACTTAGCATTTTCATCCCACTTGACATCGTCGCTAAAAGTGCAATTGGTGAGGTTTGTGTGCCAGAGGTTTACCTCGCTAAGATTTGCGTGACTGAAGTTTACCTCGGTGAGATTTGCGTGACTGAAGTTTACCTCGGTGAGATTTGCGTGACTGAAGTCTATGCCACTTAGGTTTGCATGACTTAAGTTTACCTCACTAAGTTCTGCGCCACCGAAATTTACGTCGCTGAGGTTTGCGCGGCTGAGGTTTGCGTCGCTGAGGTCTGCGTCGCTGAAGTTTACCCCACTGAGGTTTGCGCCAATGAGGTTTGCGCCAATGAGGTTTGCACCACTGAAGTTTACCCCACTGAGGTTTGCGTGCCAGAGGTCTGCGCCGCAAAGGTTTGTGCCGTTGAGGTTTGCGCCGACGAAAAATATCTCAACAATTTGGAGAAAGCCAGAATCCCTAATACAAGAGCTATAACCGATGATACGCAATAACCGACCTGCATCGTCAAGCTTACCTTCAGCATTAGCTTTCCCACAGGGATAAAACACCATTTTGTCTTTCAATTCATCTCTCTGCTGACCGTAACGGTGCAACTCCAACAGCAAAATCATCACATTCAAACCAGCATAAACATCTATTTGTCGCTGACCCAAATCTTGGGTTTTCAATTGCTCTCGCAACAAGCGCATCTTCTTCTGAGGCAAACTTTCCGGCAGCATATCAATAAATTCCCCCTCGCACCACCGCAAATAAAAATCTTCCAGACGCTGGAATAACTCCACAGGATGAAACAGACTTTCCTCCCCTCCAACAGCCGGAGTTGTTAACAACCCCATCAAATATTCCACAATTTCTGGTGTCAGCGCTCCATAACCCAACAAATCATAAATTTCCCAATCCATATCAGAGTCTTTAGTATTAAATCCTCTACCTTTCTTTCCCGGTTCCGTCCACTCTTCCAGACTTTCTTTCAATCGTTCCGCACACAGAAACTCACCAAAACTCTTGTGTACAAACTCCACAGAACCATCTTGACTGCCTTGCTGAAGATAAAAAACCGCCAAAGCATTTCTCAGAGGATCATCGCCAATCCGTCGTTGTGCTTCCTCAAGTAATGCTTTAACCGAGTTGTCTGATTTCAATCTTTCCTCAATCATCGCTACAGGAGCACATTCCCCTCCCGATTGCACCACGCATAATCCTGCTTCTGTCAGGATGCGCCGCAAATCCTCTGTTTCTAATTCTGTTAAATCGCGATTGAGCAATTTAGAGCGCTGTTCTGTGAGTACCCAATTCACAGCTTGGTTGTAAATCAAAATTTTTGCTTTAGTGCTGCTAGTTCCTTGAAAATCTGCAACTTTCAACTTTCCATCCCGGTGCATCGCTGCTAGTAGATAAAGCAATAGCGGTTCTCGCGCCAAGTCTAGTTTCACCTGTTCAGGACAGCGTTTATCTTGCAAAAACTGCTTAAAAGCTAAGGTTTTTTCCGCCCCAAATTGGGCTTCCCACTTGCTCAACCATTGTTGCTGTAGTTCGTCATTCATCACCTGAATAGCAACTCGCTCCAGATTATCTGGCATTTGCCTTTCAATTCCTTGCAAAGCTAAAGTTCTACCAGTAATCAAAACCCGGTGTCTCATTTCCGAACTCTGCTGACAATCCCGTTGAAATTGCCCTAATTGTTTGATGAATTGCTCTAAACCCCCGCTGCTTCTTCCCTCCATCAACAACTCGTCAAAGCCATCCAAGAAAAACAAATATCGCGTATTTCGATCCATCAACCAATCGTCATCCTTAGCAAAACTGGTATTAACTGCCTCTTTTAGTGTTTCTCTAAAACTCTTTTGTAATATGAGAATATCTCGCAATCGAATTAACACTGGCGTCCAAACAGGATGCAAATTTTCTCGCACCCAGTCAGCAAACATTCGACAAAAAACGCTCTTCCCGCGTCCGGGTCCAGCTTCGACAAACATTACTTGATTTTGTTTGTTTTCATCTACTAGTGACTCTTTTGCCCAAGTTTCTAAATCAAAAGCTTCAGCATCTCGATCTACTTTGCCATTTTTATCAATTGGTTTGGCCTTCAACGGCACGTAGATATCTTTAAACATAAAGTCTTCAGCAAATACTGGTTCTTTAGGTTTTGAGGCGATTTGTTCTTCCAAGTAGTCATCAATGCTTTGATATTTTTCTATTGCCTGCTGCCACTCGCGGAAAGAAGGCTGTCCGAGATGTTTAATTGCATCGCCGGAAACTGCCCAGAATTCGATGAAATAGCGGTGAGTATTAGCAGATACTCTTTCTGTCAAAATTTTAGCTTCATTGGCTGCTAGTCCAGCTTCTTGCAGGCGTTCTGACAGCACTTGGTTGAATTCCTTAGCTAAGAGCGAATCGCGGAAGCAAAGCACAGTTTTTTTAGATTCACTATCGCTAAGGTCAAAATTCTCTATTTTTTTGATTAACTGCTTAACTCGCTCGGAAGCCGGAGTTTGCCCGATGCGACTTAACAGAAAACTGTTTTCTTTAATAAAATTATTAAAACTTTCCAGATAAGCCGCCTGACTGACGAGGAAAATGCACTCAGCTAAAGTCGGTTGCTCTTGAGTCTTTTCAATAAAAACCGCCAGCAATTTCGCCGCAATCCCGACAAACGGCAATCCAGTTCCCACAACTTGAGCTAAGGGAGAGTTCAAAACTTCTAGCAGCAAGTTACTATTGTCCAGCCCTTGTTCCTTGAACATCTTTGCCAATTCAGCGGCTGCTTTCCCAGCTTCTCCGATCGCCTCTGCTGCATCAGTAGAATATAGTTCTTTAATATCAGTAGTTAAGAGTTTGAATATGCGATTTGCCATTTTACCCGCCGCGCTTTAGAATAGAGAGTCTGAGAAAAGCTACATTCAACTCTCTAAACATTCCGTAAAAAAATAAAATAGGACTTACGCACGGGCGGTCAGAAACCAGGTTTTTGCCCTTGATGTCGGCCGTAACGAAGGATCTCGGAAAAAACCCGGTTTCTCTGGTTTTGATGCGTAAGTCCTAAATCAGAAAATATCAAGTGCTTTTTAACTTGACAAAAATACCCAAATCGACAATAATGGTAGATTGTCTGTCTAAATCCGGCTCGGATCAGGTTAAGACATTCCAAAAGCTGGAGAGCAGTCCACAGCCAAAAGTTATTAACAATTGACAACTGTCAACTGTCAACTGTCAACTGTCAACTGACTACTCAGCTACCTGTACGGCAATCTCAACAACCATCCCATGACTTACGCAATCATTGAAACCGGCGGCAAACAATTTCGGGTAGAACCAGGCCGCTTCTACGATATCGAACTGCTTCACGTCGAAGCCGAATCCAAAGTTACGATCGACAAAGTATTTCTGATCCAGCACGAAGATGACGTTCACATCGGTCAGCCTCTAGTCGAAAATGCCACTGTAGAAGGAACTGTGCTGCGGCACTTCCGGGGCCGCAAAGTCCTCGTCTACAAGATGAAGCCGAAAAAGAAAACTCGGAAGAAAAAAGGCCACCGTCAAGAAACAACTCGCTTTATGATTGACTCTATTACAGTCAATGGTGTTGTTTTGGCAGCGAGAGATTTAACTCAAGCAGTTGTTGAAACTCCCCAAACCGGCGAAATTGAATCAGAATAAAAAATAGTAAATAACAGTTGAGGACATTATGGCCCACAAGAAAGGTACAGGCAGTACACGTAACGGACGCGACTCTAATTCTCAGCGTCTGGGTGTCAAAAAGTATGGCGGTCAAGTTGTCAAAGCTGGCAACATTTTGATCCGCCAACGCGGTACGAAAGTTCACCCCGGTAACAATGTTGGTATCGGCAGAGATGACACTTTGTTTGCTTTGGTTGATGGTGTGGTGACTTTTGAAAGAAAGGGCAAAACTCGCAAGAAAGTCAGCATTTATCCTGTGGTTGCACCTGAAGCTGTCGCGGTTTAATTTTGATATTTCGCGGCGTTGTTTAAGTTTCTTTTGTTTGTATCGAAATCTCGATCGCCCTTAGCCTCCTTATTAACGGGGGGAGAAGAGAATTTATTCAAAGTCGCCGTTTAAGTCTCTTTTGTTTGTATCGAAGTCTCGATCCCCCCTAGCCCCCCTTCTTAAGGGGGGGACAAGAGAATTTATTCAAAGTCGCCCTTTTTAAGCAAGGCACAAGAGAATTCATTCAAAGTCCCCCTTCTTAAGGGGGATTTAGGGGGATCTAGACTTCGCCTACAAGCGACATTTATTCCTCTTGAAGCGAGGGATAAGAGAATTCCTTCAAAGTCCCCCTTCTTAAGGGGGATTTAGGGGGATCTAGACTTCGCCTACAAGCGACATTTATTCCTATTGAAGGGATTGATTGGCTAGCCTCCTCCGACAATTGTTACAACTTCTAGGATGTCGCCCTCTTGTATCTTTGTCGTTTCCCAAAATTGTTTGTGCAGGATTTCACCGTTGTACTCCACAGCTATTAAGCGCGGGTTTAATCCTAATTGTTCTAGTAATTTTGGTAACGGTGTGTCGATCGCACAATTGCGATTTTCTCCGTTAACTTGCAGCGCAATTTGATTTGTCATCACTCAAATATTATCAGTTTCAGGGCGGGTTTTGTACAAAAATTATATTTGATCCACAGAATTCGTGCGCGAAACCCGCCCGCCAAATCGCCAATCAACCTAGGTGTTCCCCTGCAAAGCTTTCTGAGATTTCAACTTCTGCATCCGAATCAACTGTGAGATGAAAAATTGCGTGACTAATGTAGGCTGTTCTGCATCCATAATCGATCGCACTACGGCAACTCTTTGAGCTCCGGCATTCAACACTTCATCGAGGTTGTTGATGTCAATTCCGCCGATCGCAAACCAAGGAACAGGTGACTTACTAGCAGCATACCGCACGTAGTCCAAACCAGTCGCTGCCTTGTTTGCCTTCGTTGGAGTTTCGTAAACTGGCCCAACTCCAATATAATCTGCTCCCGCATCAATAGCTCGCTGCATTTCTTCGCCATTCGTCGTGGAACTACCGATGATGCGTCCCGGGCCGAGCAACTTGCGCGCTTCCGCTACAGACAAATCTTGCTGTCCTAAGTGTACGCCGTCGGCATCCGCGGCGATCGCCAAATCCACGCGATCGTTCACAATTAGCAAAGCATCGTAGCGGTGACAAAGTTCGCAAAGCTGCCGCACATTCGCCAGCTTTACCCCGTCGTCTGAGACTTTGTCGCGGTACTGCACCAACGTTACTCCGCCTTGCAAAGCAGCTTCCACGATTGTTAAAAAGTTGTATTTGGGGGAAGTTACAAGGTATAACTGCGATCGAAGTAACTGCTGGTAGCGCCGGTAAGCCAACAAATCGCTTTCAAGAGTATAAACCCGATAGCGCATCTGCTTCAAAGCCTTGCCCATATTCGGATCGTAAACTTTGCCGTACTCTTCCAGTACCCGCAAAGCTTCCTCCACCCGACAAAAATTCGCCGCCAGCAGTTGCTGAATGTTCGCACGGTTTTCTTCCTGCGGGTGAGTCAACTCCGTACCCGGATCCGCCGGCGTATCCCTAGCGCTGCGTAATTCTGGGGTGTGCCAAGCAGCCAATTCCTGGCGCAATTGCTTGCACTCGCCAGCTAAATCGGCGCTATTAAGACCAAACCTGCACCATTCTTCAATAATTCTCAACCCTTCGCGCGATCGATCTAGATTTGCATCTAAAATCCGGCAGAGGGCTGGCTGTGCCGGTAAAGTTCTGTTTTGTTTCTCGGTCATTCAGAACCACCTTGATTAAACTAAGTGCTAGCAGTCAAACTGCTACATTCTCCCACGCCCTCAAGATTGTGGTGAAGGCGATCGACCTAATTCTGCCATCAACCGATCTAAATTTGACAATTTTTTAAGTTTTATCGAATTTCAAGAAAACAAAGCATAATAGATCAAACTCGATCGAAGTGGAATCGTTAAGCTGCCTGCCACACTTGGGAGGAGAGCTGTGAGGTTAGCAGGACAAAACAAAACATTAACAGCAGAAAACCCCAGCAAATGGGTGAAATTAAACTGCGATCGCGCAAACCCGACACGAAACACGGGATGCGAAATTTGGCTCAAAGATAAATTGTGTTTTTTTATGATCCTAAATTCCAAACAGAGTAAGTGCCAAAAAAGTCGCTCGCCAAGCAAGAGTTTAAGTTCTTGCCTGCTGCTCGTCTTTGCCAGCACGGCTTTTTGCCACCCTGAATCCTCGGCGATCGCCACCGAGACCGGCTCCGTGCAGCTACTTTCCCAAGCGCCAGAGAGCGACATTAACATACTCTACGTCAGTTCCAGCGGTGGCAGCGACACGGCAGGTAATGGCAGCGATGGAGCGCCGTTCAAAACCCTCACCTACGCCCTCAGCGTCGCCCCCCCGAAAACCGCGATTTTACTAGCGCCCGGTACTTACAGCGCTCAAAGCGGCGAAAAATTTCCATTAATGCTCAAGCCCAGCGTGACTGTTCAAGGAAATCCCAACACTCGCGGCCAAAATATTGTCATCAAAGGCGGAGGAGAGTTTATCAGTCCGACTTCGGCCGGTCAAAATATCGCGATTTTAGGCGCAGACGGGGCCGGACTCAGCGGGGTGACGGTAACAAATACCAACTATCGCGGTTACGCTTTGTGGATCGAATCGAGTTCTCCGACGGTTGTTAACAATACTTTTTCAGGTAGCACTCACGACGGCATTTCGGTAGTTGGTACTGGAAGGCCGACGATTGGCGGGAATTTTTTCTCGAAAAATGGAGCTAACGGGATTACGATTTTTGGGGAGTCTCGCCCGGAAGTTCGAGATAATGTGTTTGAAGACACCGGATTTGGGATAAATGTCGCCCAGAATGCTTCGCCTTTGTTAATCGGCAACAAAATTACTCGCAATAAAGACGGCGTGGTGGTGCAAGCTGATGCCAGACCGATACTTCGCAACAATTATATCGAAAGCAACCGCCGAGATGGAATTGTGGCGATATCCAGAGCTCTGCCGGATTTGGGAACTTCGGCGGAACCGGGGGGAAATGTGATTCGCAATAACGGCCAGTACGATATCAACAATGCGGCAAAAGGTCAAGTCATCCCAGCTTACGGGAATCAATTGTTGAGCAATCGGACGACGGGATCGGTTGATGTGGCGGGAAATTTTAGCCCGCCTCCACCCATGGCGGGAACTGCTTTGCAGCTAAGGGTCGATCGACCTTCGAGTATCGGCGGCCCAGAAACTTCTCTCCCTGCTTACACTCCCGGGCGATTAACTCCCAGGGTTGAAAGAGCGCCAATTGCCCCACCCGCGCCAGTTTCGAGGCGACCGGCACCCGGGAACACTCAGTTGCGGCCTCTGCTTCCTCCGAGAAACACCGATTCTGCTGCTGAAGGAACAGGGGCGATCGCAATTCCTGTACCCGATCCAGATGCTAGATCCGTTCGAGAAAGTTCGGTACAGCAACCAATGATTCCGCCCAATTTTGATAGTTCGAGTGCGGTTACTTCCGAGGGTAAATTGCCGGTTCCGGGCCGCAACATTCCTCTAGGAAGGGGTGGCTTTGTACCTGCTGGTTTAGGGGGGAATTCTGTGCCCGATTCCGAAAATTCGCCGAGGCTCGATCGAGCTTCTGCTTTGGGTTTCCGGTATCGAGTTGTGGTGGATGCCGAGAGTTCGGGCGATCGACAAAAAATGCTATCCTTGGTTCCCGATGCTTTTCGGACTTTTACCAACGGGCGATCGGTGATTCAAGCCGGTGTTTTTCAAGAACGCGAAAAAGCTGAGGAATTGCTACAAATTCTCACAGATAATGGTTTGAATGCTCGGATCGAAGATATTAAATGAATCTAGAGCAGACGGCGGTTGAAACCGCGTCTACACAAACGAATTCCGCCTCCGCGGAATCAAGATCGGACGGCGGTTGAAACCGCGTCTACACAAACGAATTCCGCCTCCGCGGAATCAAGAAAGTAACGTGGTTTCAACTGCCCGATCTTCAACCCGCGCACCATCCGGGTTTTGTCTGTGTAGGCGCGGTTTCAACCGCCGTCTGCTCTGTTGAATATTAACCTTCAAAAACCACGACATCAAAAATTTTAGGGCCTAGCATATCGGATGCCAGACCCTAAAACATTTGTAATTTCAATTGATTCAAGTGGGTTTTTAGCTCTGCTGAAATTCAGCAAACAACTACTACTAAGGTGAACTTTTTGGCAACTGCTCTGCGAGCGACCTAGCTATTAGCGGAGCCTATTCAGACTTCTGTGTTTGATTGTGCGATCGCAATTCTAACTTGATAACTTTCGATTTCTCAAATCGCCTCAAGCTATTTCACAAATCCCGAGCGCAATATCAACCTTTCTTTTATCTGCTAATAAACTACACGATTCAGGCGTTGCCTGCGAACCAGAGCCGAGCGGGACAAACACTCTAATTCAAATTTTTTATCCAAGTTTTTTGTGCTGCTTGGTTTCTGCCCCTCATGTATTTAAACTAACATCAACTCCCCGCCTAAGAATACTTTGTTTACCAAAGTTAACAGTTTTTGATGCGCCGAAATAATTCCCAAAGCAATTATTAACAATTTGTACGATCGCCCGATAGCGCAATGTGCATATCCGGCAAGACTTGTTTGCTCTCAACGCAGCAGGGCTTCCCAAGTAGCGCGGCCGACAATGCCGTCTGCTGGTAGTTGATATTTTCGTTGAGCAGCCTTGACAGCAACTTCAGTTTCGCGCCCGAACACGCCGTCAGCACTGACACGCAAAAATCCCTTAGCCCTCAGTCGCTCTTGCAACTCTCTGACTGCCGGCCCCCGCATTCGTCTTCTCAAAACAGGAAAATTGGTGGGCTGCGGTTGGGGGTTAATCTGTGTGTTTTCGGGGGTTGCAGGAGCGTTGGCGATCGGGTTTTCAACACTAGCGTCCGGAGTCGCTGGAAACAGCCGGTTCCAAGTATTTTGACCGACTATGCCGTCTGGGGCGATGCCTGCTGCTTCCTGAAACTCAGACACAGCTTTAGCGGTGCTTTGCGAGAAAATCCCGTCTACCTCGCCGTTATAAAATCCCAATAATTTAAGAGCAGCTTGGAGTTCGGTAACATCTGAGCCGCGACTGCCGATTTTGAGCGCGGGGCGGACGATCGCACCTGTTTGGGCGATCGGGCTGTTATTATTACCTGGTTCGGAGGTAGGTAGCTGTGCATTAGCAGGAGTAGAGGCGATCGCGCCCAGTGCCAATAAACCGCACAAACTCCAGCCGAGGAGTAAACTCGGAACTTCGCGGGCTTTATTCCAGCTTGCTTTCAGGTTTTCGGACATGGGAAATTCGACCGATACAAAACTTGGTAGCGATCGTACATCAAATCTGGAAAAAATTGGGCATCGGGCATTGGGCATCGGGCATCGGGCATCGGGCATCGGGCATCGGGCATCGGGCATCGGGCATTTTTGATTCCCAGTCCTTCCCTTTGATAAAAAAATTAATCCCCTAAAATAGCTGCAATTGGCAAAAAAACTGCTAGATTGCCGTAGAGCAAAGATTAAACCGCGTTCATTGGGCCTTCTTCAACACCATGACCGAATCCAGCAACCCCACCAGAACCGCTAGCCAAATAGACATTGGCAATGTCAACATCGGCAACTTCCAAGTCGGCAGCATCAGCGGCAACAAATACAACGACTTCAACGCCAACGGGCGGCCCGACGGCAGTGATGTGCCAATTCCCAACTGGCAAATCTACCTCGACCTCAACAACAACAATCGCATCGATGGCGGTGAACCTTCCACGCTCACCAACGCCCAAGGCAACTACATTTTTGCCAACCTGCCACCGGGAACTTATCAAGTTAGGGAAGTCCAGCAGCCGAACTTTCGCCAAACTACCCCGAATCCCGCACCCATAACAATAACCAGCGGGACAAATGCTAGCAATATTAATTTTGGCAATAATTTCAACGCTGGGACGATCGCAGGTACAAAATTCAACGACATCAACAGCAACGGCCGCCTCGATCCGGGGGAACCACCCCTAGCTAACTGGCAGATTTACCTCGACCTCAACCGCAACAACCGGCTTGACGGCGGCGAACCTTCTACTATTACAAACCTTCAAGGCAATTACGCTTTTGTCAATATTCCGGCAAATACATATTTGGTGAGAGAAGTCCAGCAACCGGGTTTTCGCCAAACTACGCCTGACCCGGGCCCGATTAATGTTACTTCCAACGCCGCGATCGGCAATGTCAATTTTGGTAATGTATTTTTTGTCGGCAGCATCAGCGGTCTCAAATACAATGACCTCAATGCCAACAGTGTTCGAGATGCGACAGATCCGCCTCTGGTTAACTGGCAAATTTACCTCGATCTAAACGCCAACAACAGGTTAGATCCGGGGGAACCAAATACCATCACAAACCCCCAAGGCAACTACACTTTTGCCAATGTTTCCCCGGGCCGGTATTTGGTGAGGGAAGTTCAGCAACCGGGATGGATTCAGACTACGCCAAATCCAGGGCCGATCGACATTACGGGCAATACTAACGCTGTCGGGGTCAATTTCGGCAACAATTTCCCTACTGGCAGCATCAGCGGCTTTAAGTTCAACGACCTCAACGCTAACGGTGTCAACGAACCGACGGAACCGAGAGTTGCCAACTGGCCGATTTACCTCGACACCAACAACAACAACGTCCGAGATCCTAACGAACCTTCGACTTTAACAAACCCCCAAGGTAATTTCTCTTTTATCAACTTGCCCCAAGGCATTTATTCGGTGAGAGAAGTCCCGCAGCCCGGTTTCCGACAAACTACCCCAAATCCGACTCCGATTACTGTGGGTAACGGCACAAATGCCACCAATATCAGCTTTGGCAACGTGTTGGTAACTGGCACGATTAGCGGTGTCAAATTTAACGATTTTAACGCCAACGGTCGCCTAGACGCCGGGGAACCGCCGATCGCCAATACCCAAATTTACATTGACCTCAATAACAACAGCCGTTTAGATCCGGGCGAAGCCAGTAACTTTAGCGACAGTCAGGGCAATTACAGTTTCCGCAATGTTCCGGTAGGTAGTTACATCATTAGGGAAGTTCCGCCCCCAGGCTTCATTCAAACAACTCCGCCTGCCCTGGTAGTTGTCTCCGCAGACGTTCGGGCTAGCAGTATCGATTTGTTGACTGGAGAGGCTGAAAGTCGATTGGCTACATCCTTGAAAGGCGACCCGCTGACGGATGCTGGCTATGGGGGCGAACCTGCCGGCAATATGGGGGCGGATATTTCAGTGGCGATCGCGAGTCGCGATAATTATCAAATTAGCGATCTTTTGCTCGATCGACCTGTCGCGAATTTAGGCAATCTTCCTAACTTTGGGCAACAGAATCCACTTTGGGAACCTAGTACACAAATCGGCGGGTTTGTCAATAAAAATGAATTAATTAACTGGAATCTGGAAACTCGTTCGGGTGGGTGATGGAGGTTTCGATCGAGGACGCGGGGCGCAGCTATCGGGTGATTAATCGCCCGGAATGCCAAACTGCAAATAAAAATCAAGAAGAGGTTAAAGGGCGATCGCGTGATACCCTATTCTTGGCAGCGTCCAAGACTCAAGCTTAAGTTCCGGGAACCCCGAAGCTGGCTTGTTGTATATTGGGTGGAATATTTCAGAGGCTGTAGAATTGAGCGTAAGTCAGAAACTATCAGACAGTTCCCCTAACCCCGATCGGCATATTTTCAGGCAAAGCAAATCATATCCAGTCCGGTAGCTCGATCGGTCTAAAGCTTGTTGTGAAGAGCTTGTTGTGAAGAGGCAATCCCAGAGCCTGCGATCGCATCTTGACAGCAAACCCTGACAAACCCGAACAATGCCGCCCGACTTGCGATCGGGGCAAGCACTCAATCAAGTCCTTTTTAGAGCTCAAACCAGCAAGTATGTACGGAGAGAGAAGGCGTGCAAATCTTAAAGATGTTGCCCTCAAATTGCCAGGGCTCTTCAAAACCTGATATACTGGCCAGCGACAAAGCTTGAGGCATTGTTATGTGAGATGGGGAACATTACCTCAAGCACAGACGTATGTAAAATCGAGTGGCAATTGTCAGCGACTAGCAAAAACTACTCAGCTATTGACAAACCCATACAGTAGTCTGTAATTTACGTGGATTTAGGTGTGAAGGAGAGAAATCATGGCAAATTTAACTAGCGAAGAGCGGATTGCCCAGCAATTACAGGTTGGGAATACAGGCCCGGCAATTTTAGGTATCAAGTTCAATGACTTGAACGCGGATGGGATCAGACAGGCAAATGAACCAGGTCTGGCAAATATCCCCATTCTCCTCGAACCTGCGATCGGCAGCAACGGCCGATTAGATACAGGCGATGTCTCCGTCCTTACAGACGCTAACGGAGGGTTCTCGTTCATAAATCTGGTTCCCGGCAACTACGTAGTCACAGAAACAACAGTACCGGCTGGTTTCCGTACCACGACTCCAAATCCCCTCGCTGTCACTGTTGGAAACACAAACACCAACGTTTTCTTTGGCAACACCCAGCTTGTGGGTAGCCGAATTGTCGGATGCAAATACTTAGACATAGATGCCGACGGCTTTCGAGACGGGAATGAACCGGGGATTAAAAATGTCAGGATATATCTTGATGGCAGCAACGGCAGCGTCCCCAACGGCCGATTAGATGCAGGGGAACTTAACACATTAACAGACAAAAATGGTGGGTGGTCGTTTAATGTAACCCCTGGAACATACAGAGTTCGGGAAGAACGAGTCAACGGTATCAACGGAGAACCCCTAGAAAGAGATTTCCCCCAAAGCACCCCACCCAACAACATCCCTGTACTGGACGTAACGGTAGCCCCCGGTCAAACCTTTGCCTGCGCTCAAGTTGGCGACACTCCTCTTTATCAAATTGAAATTAACAAATTTCGGGACAATGACCGCAGTGGCACGCGAAATGTGGTCAATGGAGTTTTTGAACCCCCCATTGCTAACGTACCCTTCATTTTAGATTTGAACGGGAACGGTCGCTGGGATCAAGCCTCAGAACCCATCGCTATCACCGATGTAAACGGAGTTGCTACCTTCAGGGATTTGAGAGCTGCCAATTACTCTGTCTTGGAAATTTTTCCAGCGACACTCCCCGGTGGCGGTGTCCCAGGCAACCTCAATGCTCCAGTGGCAACTACTCCTAACCCCGCTCTGGTTTCGGCACCAGGCCCGCAAGCACGGTTCCAGGGTACGATCAGCAGAGAGCAACCGATCTTAGTAACAGATTCAACCTATACACTGAAACCAAACGACCCTAAATTCGTAGATACCAACCGCGACGGCGTTCAACAGGCTGGGGAAAGATCGATCGCGGCTACAGGCGAGCGGCCGATTTTTGCCAACACTCCTTTACCTTTCCCAGCGACTAACCCCTCACCAGCAGTTACCTTTACTCCTGTGGGAGCTAATACTGGGAATGGAAGTAATTCTGGTGTGGGAAACACTCTACCTAACATCACTGTATTCAAATACAATGACCTGAACGGAAACGGTCGCTTCGAGCCTATTCAGGGTGAAGTACCAATTAGCGGTGTCACTGTCTTCCTAGACACCAACAATAATGGCACTCCTGAGGCCGGAGAACAACAAATACAGACGAATGCTCAAGGAAGAGGAGCATTTACCAACTTGCAACTGGGCAATTACACGGTGCGGGAAGTCGTACCGGCTGGTTTCTCGGCTTCGACAACTGCTGGTGTTCCGGTGACTCTAGGCACTCAGGACGCTAACGTTACTTTTGCCAATACGCCGAATAGCAACATCACCGGTTGCAAATTCGAGGACTTTAACTTGAATGGCTACCGAGACGGAAACGAACCGGCGATTAGCGGCGTTACTGTTTTTCTCGATACCAATAACAACGGCAGGCTCGATGCAGGGGAAGCAACTACCACTAGCGATCAGTTTGGTACTTTTGCTTTCAGAAATTTGCGTCCCGGTACTTACAACCTGCGAGAAGTACCTCCTCCTGGTTTCTTCCAGACGACTCAACCGCTCAATATCGTTTTGGGCCCCAATCAAACCTTTACTTGCGCTTTGATTGGTAACTCTCGCCGCTATGATTTGTTAGTTCCCAAATTCCGAGACGACAACCGCAACGGCGTACAAGACGGAACCGAACCTCGTCTGGCTAATGTTCCATTTACTTTGGATTTGAACCGGAACAATCGTTACGATGCCGCTACTGAGCCTTTGGTGAGAACGAACGCACAAGGGATTGCTCTATTCCCGAATTTGATCCCGGCCACTTACTCGGTTTTGGAAGTTTTCGACGATCCGAACGTTCCCAACCCGTTCCCGATCCGGACAGGGCCTAATCCTGTTACCTTTAACGTGCCGGGCCCAAATACTACGCCTTCGGCGCCAGTAGCGACTCCAGCAAGAACTGCTTCTAGCATCGATCTAGTGACCGGCGGGACGGATGTGGCTGCTACAGTTAGCAACGATCCTTTGACTAACGGTGGCAGTGCCGATGCTACAGTGACAGCCAGCAGTATCGCTGAATTCGTCGCATCGAGTGGAGTTGTTACCAACTTTGACGATCTTGAAGCCTTGAAAACAGCAAGTTCGCTGACTTTTGCAACTACACAAGATAAGTCTGAGAATTGGCTGTTGGCTGCTCCTGCTCCTATCCAAGTGTTCTAATCTGAAGTTGGGTTTCTAGTTTGAAACTCAACTATTAGTAATTAGCTAGTTTAAACTGCACGTCAAACATGGTTTTGGCGTGCAGTTTACTTTTGTGCCGATCGCACAAACTGTCTTTAGTATAGCAATCCTAAATGATTAATACAGATATGTAGGGGCGGTGCCAAGAGTGCCCGCCCTCTGAGATTGGGCAACCACGGGGAGTAGGGGTCGGATTGCCCCTACAAGAATTACACAAATGATTTAGGATTGCTATAGTAGACTGCGATCGGCAAAAAGAACGATTCCCCGCCGCCACAAAACCTTTATTTATATCACGGGTAAAATTTTGCATCCCAACGGCGGATCTGTAGTTAATGCTTAGGAAGGACTAAATTCCTTACTACAAACCTTGTTTTTAAGAAGGACTAAAGTCCTCACTACAAACCTTGTTTTTAAGTTTGTACTGAGGACTTTAGTCCTCATATCGCCAGTTCAAATCTGAAGTGCAACACCCAGGAGTTTGACCAAGGGGGACTCACAGGGATAGTCTAATGTTTACCACAACAAAAGGACACCCCCATGAGCTACACCCATCTTACTCTTTCTGAGC
>NZ_JAHRFA010000091.1:0-25659 GCF_020883045.1 Microcoleus sp. CAWBG58
TCAGAAAGAGTAAGATGGGTGTAGCTCATGGGGGTGTCCTTTTGTTGTGGTAAACATTAGACTATCCCTGTGAGTCCCCCTTGGTCAAACTCCTGGGTGTTGCACTTCAGATTTGAACTGGCGATCAAAGAAGGTTGCGAATCGCTGTTTAAAGACGATCCAAATGTCTTTGTAGCCGCCGATTTACTATGGTATCCTGTTGAGGGGAGAATAGATATTTCTCAAGCACCTGATACGATGGTGGTGTTTGGGAGGCCAAAGGGCGATCGCCCTTCCTACATACAACATCGAGAAGATAATATTTGCCCTCAAGTCGTCTTTGAGATTCGCTCTCACAACGACAGCAATACTAAAATGAGTAAGAAGCTTTTATTTTATCAGCGTCATGGAGTTGAGGAATACTACGTTTACGATCCACAAAGAAATGAGTTGGAAGGTTGGCAAAGAATTGAGGGAGATTTAGAAGTTATTGAGCCGATGGAGGGATGGATTAGCCCGAGATTGGGCGTGCGATTTGAGTTGGGAGAAGATGGGTTAGAAATTTATAAGCCCAATGGAGAAAAGTTTCTTTCCTATGGCGAATTAGAAGCAGAGAGACTATTAGATCGCCAGCGTCTAGAACAAGAGTCTCAAAGGGCAGAACAAGAGTTTCAAAGGGCTGAACAAGCAAATCAAAGGGCTGAACAAGCAAATCAAAGGGCTGAACAAGCAGAGCAAATTGCTCAGCGTTTAGCTGCCAAACTGCGTGAATTAAACATCGACCCAGATAGTATTTAACTCCGAATAAATACTCAGAAACCTGGTTTGTTTGAAAAATCAGGTTTCTGCCGATCGCACTCATTTATGCTTTTAACAACTGACAACTGACAACTGTCAACTAAGAGGGCGGGCACGGGGGCACCGCCCCTACTGTCCCAGGTCAACTGTCAACTGCCGATCGCCCTTTCCACTCTTCTACGCAATTCCCGAAAAATTTTAGTAAAAATCCATACATCCAAATCAACACCGCCCACAAAATCACTTAGAATTCAACGATAAAAAATTGCAAAAGTTCTCCTGTTTAGGTAAGATTGTCAACAATAACAAAATTAAGGTACAATCGCCACCATTAGATGGCAGATGGCGAAAAACATCGCATATAAAAGAAAAAGCCACAATTTTACATACTGAGGTGAAAACCCTTGCAAAAATTAGCTAACAGAGAAAAAGCGATCGACTCTGAGGAAAAATCCATATCAGCCAACGCTCAAAACGCTCAAACATTGTACGATCGCGGAAACGCCCTAGAAGCAATGGGACGCTTGTCCGCAGCACTCGAATCTTGGTCTAAGGCGATCGAACTCGAACCAACATTTCACGAGGCTTGGTACAACAAAGGCGTAGCCTTCAGAAAGTTGGGACAGCTACCCGAAGCGATCTCCGCTTACAACAAATCATTAAAAATTCAACCGAAAAATGCAGAGGCGTGGTACAATCGCGCGAACGTGTTGCGGAAGCTCAACAGACTCTCAGAAGCGATCGCTTCCTACGAACAGGCGATCGAACTCAAGCCAGACTATCACGAAGCTTGGACGAATCGCGGCAACACCCTCGTTAACTTAGAAAAATTCTCAGAAGCCCTCGCATCCTACGACAAAGCGATCGCCATTCAAGCAGACTACTCGGAAGCTTGGTACAACAAAGCATTTGCCCTGAAACAGTCGGGGCAAAATAAAGCCGCGATCGCCTGCTACGACAAAGCGATCGAACTAAAACCAGACTTGCATCAAGCTTGGTACAACCGCGGCTTAGCCCTAGCCGACGAAAAACTCTACTCCGAAGCGGTTGCTTCCTACGACAAAACTCTGCAACTGCGCCCGAATTCCCCCGAAGTCTGGAACAAACGCGGCACGGCGCTCGCCCAAATGGGACAATTTAAAAACGCGATCGCATCCTGGGACAAAGCGATCGAACTCAAGCCAGATGACAGCGAAACCTGGTACAACCGCGGCTTAGCTTTAGTAAACTTAAAACGCTTTAAAGAAGCAATCGCTTCCTGGGACAAAACCTTAGAGTTGCAGCCCAACAACATCGAAGCCTGGTACAACCGCGCTGTCGCCCTCAAAAAAATCGAACGCTTTACCGAAGCGATCGCTTCCTACGATCGCATTATCGCCATCACACCCGACGATCCAAATCTTTACTATCAAAAAGCTTGCGTCTACGCCCTAGAAAAAGCAGCAGGCGATCGCAAAAACAGCCCCAAAGCTGTAGCAACCAGCATTCAGAAAGCGATCCAAAACTTATCAAAGGCGATCGAACTAAATCCGGAAAAATACCGAAAACTATGCCAGAATGACTCTAAATTGCGTACAATACGGGAAGAAGTGCGGTTTTTAGCTTGATTTCAGGGTAGCAATGATTGATGGATATCGATGCCGCACTGCAACCTTTGTAGGCAAAACAGCACCACAAACCCCAATCATGCAAACCCTAGACAAAACTCAAGCAAAATTCGCTCAACTCGCAGCGCATCTCAGCGAAGTTACCGACATCGAATCAGCCTCGTCACTGTTGCATTGGGATCAGGCGACTTATATGCCCGTTAAAGGTGCAACTGCTAGAGGGCGTCAGTTGGCAACTCTCAAACAAATATCCCACGAAAAATTTACCGATCCCAAAATTGGTGAACTCCTAGAAGACTTGCGTTTCTACGAACAAACCCTCCCCTATGACTCTACCCCAGCTAGCCTGATCCGCATCGCCCGCAGAGATTACGATCGTGCCGCCAGAGTCCCCGCCACCTTCATGTCCGCACTCTGCCGCCACCAAGCCGACTGCTACGAAGTTTGGGCTACAGCCAAAGCAGCCAACAACTTCGCAGCCGTCGAGCCATATCTCGAAAAAACCTTAGAATTAAGCAGGCAGTACGCCGACTTTTTCCCCGGATACGAACACATTGCCGATCCTTTGATCGATCGTAGCGACTACGGCATGAAAGTATCGCTGCTGCGCCCGCTGTTCGCCCAACTGCGTCAAGAATTAGTGCCCGTAGTCGAAGCCATCACTTCACAACCTCCGGCTGACGACTCCTGCTTGCACCAACACTTCTCCGAAGCTCAACAGCTAGAATTCACCCGCACAGTCGTACAACGCATGGGATACGACTTCCAGCGCGGACGGCAGGACACCACCCTGCACCCCTTCATGACCAACTTCTCCATAGACGACGTGCGCATCACCACCCGCGTCTACAAAGATCACCTCGATCAAGCCCTCTTCAGCAGCATCCACGAAGCCGGACACGGCCTCTACGAACTTGGCAATTCCCCCGAATTTGAAGGTACACTACTCGCTGGTGGCATTTCCTCCGGCGTGCACGAAAGCCAGTCGCGGCTTTGGGAAAATCTAGTCGGGCGCAGCCGCGGTTTTTGGCAGTATTTTTACCCGCAATTGCAAAGCCTGTTTCCGCAGCAGTTGGGCGCGGTATCCACAGACGCATTTTACCGTGCCATTAACAAAGTCTCGCGATCGCTCGTCCGCACCGATGCTGACGAAGTAACCTACAACCTCCACGTCGCGATCCGCTTTGACCTAGAATTGGCAATGGTAGAAGGCAAATTAGCAGTGCGAGACCTCCCCGAAGCCTGGAACGATCGCTATAAAACAGACCTCGGCGTTGTCCCCGCTACCGACAGCGACGGCGCGATGCAGGATGTTCACTGGTATGTTGGGACGATCGGCGGAATGTTTCAAGGTTACACCCTAGGCAACTTGATGAGCGCTCAATTCTACGAAACCGCACTCAAAAACCATCCCGAAATTCCGGCACAACTAGAACAGGGAAACTTTAGCGTACTCCACGACTGGCTCAAACAAAACATCTACGACCACGGCCGCAAATACACTGCCGTCGAATTGATCGATCGCGTCACCGGTTCACCTTTAACTATCGATCCGTTTGTGCGCTACATTCGCCACAAATACGGGGAATTTTATGTCATTTGAGGGAGAGTAATTTCCGATTGCAGACTTTAAAATGAGATTAAAAAAAGTAGGCGCCTAAAAAAAGGGCGGTACTAATACAGTATCGCCCTTTTTTAGAGCGAAAATCAAAAATCTCAAATAAGGGAGTATCTATGTCTGAACTCTTTGAGGCTGTTATTTGCAGCGACGAAAAAACCGACTTGCGGCAATTTGCCAGCGATTTGCGGGCTTTGGGAAACAAATATTTACTGCGAAACGATATAGTTAGCGCTTTTGCCGCCTACTGCACCAAATACGAAAAGTCCCAACAGTTTCATCAATCCTCTCATTTGAGCAAACTGATTTACTACGTTCAGGAAATTATTCTCGAACCGGGCAGTCTTTGCGTCCTGCTGCGACCCAAAATTGCGACAATGGAAATAGTGCGAGTTGGAGATGACTTGACACTGGAACCGATGACAGTGCAAGAATTGCTCGACGTGCGCGATCGCTTTGTCAACCACTTTCACCCCCAAGAAGGCGACATCCTCGAACTAGATTTCGGCCCTTTTTACGACTATTCCCCCTCCATTCGCGACCCCAAAAATATCGGCAAAGGAGTGCAATTCCTCAACCGCTACCTCTCCAGCAAACTGTTTCAAGACTCCAAACAGTGGCAGGAAACTCTATTTGATTTCTTGCGGATTCACCGCTACAACGGCGTACAATTACTAATTAACGATCGCATAAAATCTCAAGAACAACTTTCAGAACAAGTCAAAAAAGCCCTCACCTTTGTCAGCGAACTTTCTGAAGATGAACCCTACGAGAGATTTAAATTTGTCCTGCAAATGATGGGTTTGGACGCAGGTTGGGGAAATACCGCAGCCCGCGTGCAGGAAACTCTAGGAATTCTCGACGAATTAATTGATTCCCCCGATCCCCAAACCCTAGAAGCATTTATTTCTCGGATTCCGATGATTTTCAAAATCGTCCTAGTTTCTCCTCACGGCTGGTTCGGTCAAGAAGGAGTTTTGGGGCGTCCGGATACGGGCGGTCAAGTAGTTTACGTGCTCGATCAAGCGAAGAATTTAGAGAGACAACTGCAAGAAGACATTCATCTTGCCGGTCTCGATAGTTTAGGTGTAAAACCAAAAGTAATTATTCTCACCAGGTTAATTCCCAACAGTGATGGCACGCGCTGCAACGAACGTTTGGAAAAAGTTCACGGCACAGAAAATGCTTGGATTTTGCGGGTTCCCTTCCGGGAGTTCAATCCTAAATTGACTCAAAATTGGATTTCTAGGTTCGAGATTTGGCCTTATTTGGAAACTTACGCGATCGATGCTGAAAAAGAACTACTGGCAGAGTTTCAGGGCAAGCCAGATTTCATAATTGGCAACTATTCTGACGGCAATTTAGTGGCTTTTTTGCTGTCGCGAAAACTCAAAATTACTCAGTGCAATATTGCCCACGCCCTGGAAAAATCTAAATATTTGTTCAGCAATCTGTACTGGCAAGAATCTGAAGATAAATACCATTTTGCGCTGCAATTTACTGCCGATATCCTTGCCATGAATGCGGCTAATTGTATTGTCAGCAGCACCTATCAAGAGATTGTCGGCAAACCGGATAGTGTCGGACAGTACGAATCTTACAATTGTTTTACCATGCCGGATTTGTACCACGTCGTCAACGGCATTGAACTGTTCAGCCCAAAATTCAATGTCGTGCCGCCGGGAGTCAACGAAAGTGTATACTTTCCTTACACGCGCAACGAAGATAGGGTGCAGGGCGATCGCGATCGGCTTAACGAACTGCTGTTTACCCTAGAAGACCCGGAACAGGTGTTCGGAACACTCGACGATCCGCAAAAGCGCCCTTTATTTTCGATGGCCAGGCTCGATCGCATTAAAAACCTGACAGGCTTAGCAGAATTGTTTGGCAAAAGCGAGGAATTGCAAGCAAAATGCAACTTAATTTTAGTAGCCGGCAAGCTGAGAGTCGAAGAAACCGAAGACTACGAAGAAGCCGAAGAAATTAAAAAACTTTACGCAATTATCGACCAATACAAGCTGCACGGTAAAATTCGCTGGCTGGGAGTACGGCTGTCCAAAAGCCTGTCCGGCGAAATCTACCGGGTAATCGCCGACGGCCAAGGTATATTTGTACAGCCAGCCTTATTTGAAGCTTTCGGCTTGACAATTCTCGAAGCAATGATTACCGGGATTCCGACTTTCGGGACGCAGTTTGGCGGCCCGCTGGAAATCATTCAGGATGGAGTGAATGGATTTTATATCAACCCGACCCACCACGAGGAAACCGCCCAAAAAATTCTAGATTTTTTATCGAAATGCGAACAGAATCCCAACTATTGGTATGAAATTTCAACGCGAGGAATCGATCGAGTTTACAGCACGTATACTTGGAAAATTCACACTACCAGGCTGCTGACTCTGGCCCGAACTTACGGTTTCTGGAACTACTCGTCCAAGGAAAACCGCGAAGATATGCTCCGCTACATAGAAGCCCTGTTTTATCTGATTTACAAGCCGAGAGCGAAGGCTTTACTGGAGGAGCACGCACAGCGATAAGTGGGGAGTTGCGGTTTGTAGGGGCCGGTTGAGACAAAAAACTGTGCCTCCGGATTAGGTACGTTGTTGCGATGCAAGCGCTCTTTACTTATATATCGGAGCGAAGACAGCGCAACTACATACCTTGATTTCAGGTGGATCCTCAGAAACCGACTAAGTACGTTGTTGCGTTTGGGCGCTCTTTCTAATAAATCGGAGCGCTGAAGCGCAACAACATACCTTGATTTCAGGTAGATCCTAAAAAATCGACTTCTATCCGTTACATCTTTTACTGGCCTCTGCTGCCGAACTTCCTTTGTGTCGTTTGCCTCTTCGGCGTCAATCAAAAAATTAGCTTCAAACTATCCGTTAAATCGGTTACAGAATCGGCTGCCGAACTTCCTTCGGGATTCTACTATCTTTCTCAGAAAGCTGTCCGGGTAATACAATGAGATTGAGAAACATAGAAAACAGGGAAACCTTGTCAAACCTCACCAACAGGATGAAACTTATGCGTGTAACTACTGTTACGATTTTCAGCGTGCTTGCTCTGCTCGCTCCAGGGCTGACTAAAAAGGCAAATGCAGCCTTCGAGTCTAAACCCTTTGTGCAGGAACAGTACCGGAGAGACTTTACAGCTCCCGCCGATCCGGGTGCGTCAGTACAGCCCGAGGCAACTACCCAAGGAGATATGTTTAACAAGCCTTTTTATGCAGGAGAGCAAAAGCCTGTGAGAAAGGAAAAAACTATCTCCGCAGGAGCAGACGGCCCAGAAGTTGCCGCCATACAGCAGCGGTTGCTGGTTCACGGTTTCGCGATCGGGACGATCGACGGTTCCTATGGTTCTCGCACCACATCCGCTGTCAGTGCCTTTCAGCAGTCTAAGCGGTTGAACTCCGACGGCATCGTGGACAAAGAAACTTGGACAGCTTTAGCCGCAGATCCGGCGCCAGCTTCTGAAAAGTTGCAGGGGAATGCTGCCATTCAGAACAGCGATCCTGTTCCCGGCAATCCTGCAACTGCTCTGACTAAAGGTGCTGCCGGTTCCAAGGTGAAGACGCTACAGGTGCGTTTGGAAATGCAGGGTTACGATCCGGGCCCCATCGACGGCATTTTTGGCGCTCGCACTGCTACGGCTGTGAGGAAATTTCAGGAGTATAAGGGTTTGACTGCTGACGGCGTGGTTGACGAAATCACCTGGAAGGCGATCGGGCAAAACTAAGTAATGAGTTAAAAATACGGAAAATTGCTGTGCCTATAACTCAATAAACCCGGCGTGCAAAAATGACCGGGTTTTTGGATGTTGACTTATCGCTATGTTGTGTGTTATAATAATCAGATGTCAAAATGCGGATATGGCGAAATTGGCAGACGCGCCAGATTTAGGTTCTGGTTCCGAAAGGAGTGAAGGTTCAAGTCCTTTTATCCGCATCGCTTTGTAAGACTGATGGCTAGGCCATTGAGGAGTCTCGATAGATCCTCGATTAACACTTTCCAATGATTTTGCGCTCATCTTGTATTTCAGGCTAGCTAATAAAAGCGGCTGTCCCCAATTTTTTTTGAGGGGAAGGTAGCTCACAAGGAAAGGCGATCGCTTCTTTGAACAATCGCTACCCAGTCTTAGCCGCTTTCAGCCTGTCGTTCGCCTGGTTGAGTCGCCCGCGTTCCAGATTTTCCACGGCATTAACTTTGCATTACTTTGTGTGGTCGATTGTATGCGATTACGTGCGGGTTACACTCCGTTACAATCCCAGAAACCTTGGAAACAAGGCATTTCAAGCTTGTCCAAACAGATAAAAATAAAGGCGGCACCCAGATTTGAACTGGGGGTGGAGGTTTTGCAGACCTCTGCCTTGTCGCCGAAGCCCTCTCGGAGAAAGGGGTGCAAGAGACTCAGGCAAAAACAGTATTAATACTGTATTACTTTCAGGTGTTGTCCCACTAGTAAGCCCCAAAAAAAGATGAGGCGTTCCCAGCGGTAGGAGCAACTCATCTTTTCTTAAAACCGTTATGTGCGAGAACCCGCAGTAATCACGAGTAGGAAACAGTGAGGGGAATGGATTTGACACCCGATCGTGCGATCGCCCCCATTCTCTCGCAAAATCTCTCCCAGCCAATTTTCCTCAACAACACAATACAGCCAGCAGAGCCGGGCGCGTTCGCGTCAAAATGGATCCCAAACTCTCCACGGACTACGCCACCGTCAGGGGAAGACACGGGATCTGGAGTAATGTGAAAAAACAAACCCTCGATACCTTTCGTGTCAAGCCAGTAAGGCTCTGTGGGAATCTGGTAAGAAAAGCCTGCGGGTATTGGCCCGCGAGCTCGCACCCATTCGTCGCCAGGTTGCTGCCACCCCATACAACCGGAAGTGGCAAGGTAATCGATCTGTTCACCATTTGGATAAATCAGTTGAAGGTTGCCGCCCAAAAGCTCGTCTGAAGCCTTCAGTTGCATCGTGTAAATTAATCGGTGCATTTTTCCTCAATGCGTTTTCGCACTTGCTCGATTGTTGTTTCAGATTGCCTTATCTCGTCGCTTATATTGGTCAAGTATCCCGTCCCCTGGGCGCATCTTTCCCGAACTCGCAGGTGCAAAATATGCCTAGTTAGCAAGGAAAGTACGTCCAAAAGTTCCCCTACAGTTGTCCTGGAGTCTTCCAACAATCTTTTTGCTGTTTGCACTGGCATTATTGAGATCTCCTAACCTCCGAGATAGCGGCCCTCCAACTTTCGAGACTGTCTAAGCGTTGCCCATGAAACTTGTCAGTTTCTTCGAGTACAGTTTGTTGTTTTGCGGCTCGAATCATTTCTGCTCGCACCTCGCCAAACCATTTGTAGAAAACAACTATTATCCCGACAACTACGCTCAATACGGCCAAATCGACCTTAAGTAAAGTTGAAGTCAAATCCATAATATGCGCGCCACTAGAATCTTCTTTTTTGTTAGCAATTAGGTTCAAGCTAGAGTCCTCGCAAGAAAGCTTTACAACAAACTATCTATTTTCTGCTCAACGCTAGAAACTTGCTGAGAAAGAGAGGCTATTGCCGCAAGTTCTTGTGTCGAAATACTCCCTTGATACTCCCAAGCTACCAACTGCACCTGCCTGTGCCATCGGTGACACAGAAAGGAAATAGAAAAGTCGGCAACTCCAACATCTAGGAATGAGACAATTTGTGTTTTACCGAGGACTATCCGCCGACTAGCTCCGTAACTGGTCGGCTGCCCCCCCACGGTCAAAGGAAGTCGAATGTTTTGGCTTAGGAAACCTGCGCTAAACCATCCGGGCTTGGCGAGGGGATTGTTCGCGTAGATCGCGAGGACAGAACTATCCAAAATCGTTGGGCAATTCTGTTTGGGAATTCTGATGTAACTATCACCCTCACCCCCAGAACCGAGGGTTTCTGCCACCACATCGAATTCCCAGACGGGGATCCACAAGTTTGGATCGTTGAGATTGATAACTAAGGTCACAAAAAGCCTATCGCCTCTAGATTCCCTTCGACTTCTTCCACGTATCGATCTATGTCAATTTCTGTGGACTCAGCCAAGTCCAAGAAATCGCCTCCAGATATTTCGCCTTCCAAAAACAGTTTTGAATGGTTGGCAATTTTAGAAGCCAACAGCCAACGCTGCTCAATTTCTTCGGCGGCTGCATCAAGATCAATAACAATCTGGAGGCTCGATCGGATTAAGTTAATAGCTTTACTAGCCATCGTTTTAATCCTAAAAAACTGGGGCGACTGCGTCACCAGCAAAGACAGGCGCAGGTTTTTCTGATCTATACACCTCGGGTTCAAAAGATACCCGTCTTTGACCAGCATAAGTGGAAGTTCGCACCGCTTCCTTGATAGCCTTCTCGGCATCCTTGTAATCAATGTCAGCAATAGTGGCTTGCGCGGATGCGGGATTTTTAGCATCTGCTTGAACCGTCGTACTTCCCCGCCCAAACGGAACGCTCCCGCTTCGTCCCGGTGTATAATTTCTGGGCCTTCCCGTAAAAGCGGATGTCCCAGTTCTGATCGCGACCGTCGCTGCGGGAATCAAAGTGATGCGGGCGACCGCTGGGTAAAAGCCCGGTGGCGCATCCTCAATGGTTCCAGTTCCGGTCAAATTCAGTCCAAAAATCCCATCTAGGTTGGCGATACCCAGAGTGCTAAGAATTCCCAGGGCCCCACGAGTCATCGAGGTGTGGACAAAACCGGCGGTTGCAGCGGGGGAAAACCCAAAAGGTACAACACCCACACCTCTGCGCTCCTTGTAATTGGAGGGAGCCTTTCGAGGTTGAGAATGAACCCTCTCCCCTTTTAGGTATAAGGCATAGAGATCGATCTCCGCGGCCGTCAGCGTTTTTTTAGTGAACCGGGATCTGCGTCTTGGCATAAAGGAAAGTCCGTGAGTGCTTCTCCCTAAGCATAGCGACAGCCAGAAGCCTTGTATAGTGCGCTCTTTAGCCGTTGACCGCTACTGAAACCTAATAGGTTTCGGGAATATTAGAACACTTAATGTTAATAATTGTTAACTGTCGTAAACCACGTTAGAACCTTTGACTAAAGGTATTGGCGATCGCAATTTGGGACAGTACAAAAGAGCGCTATCAAAAACTACTGCTGTCCGCGCCCTTTCGGCTTCAGCCTCCCACGACTTACCCAAAAGTTGAAAATCGGGAGGATCTTCGGGAAAAGCGCTTTCCGGCTCCTCGTTCGATGAGAATTTAAAGCCCAGCGGATCGGGCTTAAAATCGAAAATCCTCAGCAATTTTGCAAACAAATCCTTCCCTTGTTGTGCCCGGGTCACATAGGCATAGCCCTCCAAGCCCTGCATCCGAGCAATTTGCCCTGAGTAGGAAAGGCACCCTCTGCCTTTTTCCCAACGATAAGGAGGTGAGCCGAATTCTTCCTTGATCTTGTTTGCCCAACGGCGAACATCCGATTCTTTGATAAATTCAGCCAATCCTTGTTCTGCAATCAGGCGATCGTCTGAATATCCGACACAACGAATAGTTTTTTCTCCTGTCGCCGGCGAGCGCACGGCCCCATTTGGCTTCCGTCGGCGACTATCATTTGGCTCAATAAATGTGAGGACGATCGCAGGCCATCCCTTAAGCAAGGGCTTGCTATTTTTCCCTGTCAAGCCTTGGGTTCCGCTGCCACCACCTTCATATTCAATTTGAATGATGTGGTCGATCAACTGTGAATCCGTACCAGATAGGATTACTGATTGAGATTCGTCGCTGCGATCGCGCCAATATTCGATCGTCCGGTAATTACTCTTTCTAAATCCTTCTGTCGGCAGCCTCCACTCTCGGTAACGAGGCCGAGAGTCGGGTTTTCGCCAATCAGACAATTGATAGTTTGAGTCAGCTCTTTGCAGCAGTGGAAATCCGTTCTCCCATTGTTCCCACCATTCCTCAAAGTCAACACTGTTTTTGTTTGCTAAGTCGTACAGGGCAAGAAATAATGAACCGTTAGCGGCGATACTTTCCTCTCTGCCGGAAAGCGTGTATATCTCGTTATCTTGTTTTTTGTTTGGCTTGATTTGGACTACTCTATACGGCCACTTCGCAGCAGTGGGCGTTATCATTTCTTTTAGCCGATCCTCCCAACTCATATTTCATTACCCAAATGCAGTGGAAAGTACAAACACAGCTTCCGTGCAGCTTTCTAAAAATTCTTCCCAGGCTTCTTCAAAAAAGTTTTGGATATTCTCATCACTTATTTTTTGAATCTCAGCCAAAACACCACTATTTATAGACCAGGGTTTTGCGTCAGGTGCGCCCCATTTCTCAAGCCAAGTAGCAATACTCCCCCCTACAATGGGAATATTTTTAATAACAGGAGCCAAGCTTTTCAGCATCCTCCTGGAATTTTTGTAAACTTCAACAAAAACTTTAGTCGTGCCAACTCGAATTGTTGCGTTAATCAGGTTGTTAATCTGGGGTAAAGCTTCCTCGTAAAGTTCTTGAGAGACTTCTTTGATTGCGGCTAACTTAGATGGGTTTACGCGCACTACTGCCACGCCTGGGGCAACACCGCACAAGGCAGTCCCTAGCATTGAGCCTAAGCTACCACCAGCAACGCTCCAGAGAGAGGCTTGAGCGGCCTTTACTTTTGCATCTAGTTCTTCGTCGGTTTGATTCCAATTAAAATTCACCAATCGCACTGCGGCGCCAACAACCCACCGCATGACAGCGCCAATAGTAACCCCTGTCAAGAAACCGCCAATCAGGGCTTTTGGATGACCCAGCAAATAAATAGCTCGACTGGCGAGACCTCTTGCCACTGAAACCGATCCAGCCCGAAGAGTGCCTAAAACACCTAGCTGACGGACTGTGGCAACCAGTTTTCCAAATGCCGATACTCCGCCGGCAACTACCTTGCCACCTAGGTAAAACACGACACCTCCTAATATTACCCCTGCGGCAGCACCTACTGGATCTTGCGCGTACCAATCGCCAAGTCGCACGTCACCTATCTTGATACTTCCAATTGCATCACCAATTTTTTCTGCTACAAAGCTAAAATAACTCCCGATGTTGTCTAGCCAAGACTTAGAGGCAGTCCCTGCATAAATGTCACTTGCCGTTTCCCCGTCTCTTATTTGCATAATTAAATTAGTCCGCTTTTGGGTCTTTTGTATCGATCTCTCGCATTACTGGATTTTCCGAAGCCGGACGCCCGTAAGGTTCGAGAGAGCTAGATTCTGGAAATCTCAGCGATTCGGCTTCTAGATTATCCGTGTAGCCTTTTTCAGCGCTGGAAATCCATTGATCTAAATCGCCAATTCCTAGGCTTTCCCTGATATCTCGTCGCATCAAGAAAGATGTTAGTTTTTGAGCGATTCCCGCCGCGTCAACAATCCTTTCAAGCGCGCCCTCTGAAGCTTTTTCGGTAACAGCAGCCGCACTTGCTGACGAATGCTTTAATATTTCCATCAACGCCTCTTTTAGCGTTTTGGAATCTTTTTTACCATCTAAAGAGCCGAATCTCACCACACCTATTTCTATTTCAGAGTTCTGCAACAACCCTTCGGAAAGCTTTTCAACTTCTTCTTCTTTGTTACTTTTTGGAAACTTTATTTCATCCCCATCGCCAAACCCGTACTTGTTCCAGAATTTTTGAATCTCGTTGCGGTTTTGTCCTGCGAATGGGTCAAACGGAATGGGTACCTTGTCTACCTCTTCTAAAACATCAAAATTAAGATACTCCATAATTGCTTGCAAATACTTGTTGTTTTTTACAGACAACTGGAAAGCCATGATATCTAAATAAGTCCGCCTTAAATCATAATTTGACCCCATATCCACGTCGCCTTCTGTGTCCACAATCATTTGAAACATTGCTTTTAATAAATCAGCTTGGGAGTGAAATTCGACTTCGTAGGGCTGGTCACCTTCTATGGCTGGGTCGGCATCTTTTATCTTGATTTTTTGTGGCCAGTAACCTCTATCCCTATCATCTTTGCGAATCATGTATTCGCAGAGATGAATCAGATTTCCTACTCGCAACTGCCCCTTTCCACCGGGGTAGATCCATCTTGCAGGGATTGAGCTATCTTTCAGCTCAGCGATAGGCAAAATTCTTTCCAAACGATTCAACGCCTCTACTTGGTAGCGCAAGCCGTCGGCGATGCTGCGAATTTCTAGCTTTTTCTCGTTGATGATTCCATCGTCCGTGTTGAACCAGAAATCGTTTGGATCCGGGTATTTGAAGTCGTCGTTTTTTCCGTTCAGCCAACTTAGTAAATTGCCTTCGCTTTGCCTTAGTTTCTTGTCCGAATCTTTGTAAAATTCAGCGGTTCCCATGACGCGTTCAAGTCTTTCCATCATGCCACCGAGTACCAAGGATAATTGCCTTGCGTTGGTTATCTGGATTTTCTCGTTTTCTTTTGCTACGGGGTCGATCCATCGTTTTTTGACTTCAAAGGGGAAAGCTTGGTTGAAACCATCTTCAACACTTGCGATCTGTTTTACACCTTCGGGGAGGAGTTCTTGAGTTTGTGGTCTTAGAACTCCAAGGTGGCGGGCGGTCAAGCGTTGTAACCTAATACTGAGGCGACAGCATTCATCCATTTCTTTTCTAGGTGGTGAGTTGGGGGGAACAGGAAAAAAGGGTGGGGACGGTACAAGCTCATTGAAAGGAACTCCGATAGATCCATCCGAGCATCTGGGCGGAGAGCTAATAGAAATCAAGGAAACTGTGAAATCATAAACCTCTCCTCGCATTCCGCCAAATCCTTGATAATCTTTGTGGAAATATTCAGTATAAGTATATTGCTGTCTAATCGTGACGATATAAGAACCAAAACTGCTACCACCGCTGGACATCCAGAATGAATTGATTTGCAAAGTAACATCAAATCTCTTTTCAAACACTACCCATTTGCCGACGCCAAACAACTTGTCGGCATCGGACGGTTTTTTGGGGCTGTAGCCAACATAATCCGCCCCATTCATGTTTTTTACACCATACTCAAATTCTTCCGCTATTTTTTTTAGAGCTCCCGAGACAGGAAGAGCTTCAGGCCACCTCCATGCCTGTATCATTGCAGTCCATTTAGCGCCATCCGGGCATTGAGATTTAATAATTAAATTATCAGGAATATAGATTGTTGGCGCTGGTGTTGGTGTTGGTGTTGGTGTTGGTGTTGGCGTAGGTGTTGGTGTTGGCGTAGGTGTTGGGTCTTTCTTTTCCGGAAATCCAAAACCAAGCTGAAAAGAAATTGGTGTACCCGGAATTTGCACCGAAAATCCTACCCCCACGCCCTCAGGACTTTTAGAAACTTCAATTCCAAACCCGACAACCTCGCCGCTAATGCTTCCGCCTTCTATTTGGCCTGTGCTCGTGTTAATGGAAACGCCGCCACCAATGCCAATGATGCCCCCCGGAATTTCTGCGCTGCCAGCGATCGATATTGAGCTCTTGGAAGGATCCTCATAATTGGGGTTTCCACTGATATCGAGTCGCACGGGACTTACATCTACGCTGACTCCCCCGGTGACAGACATCCCGCCAATATTTGCAACTTCGCGGGTGACTCCAATACCACCGCTGGAAACTGACGGCTCAGATTTTCGGCCCATATCTACGCCGCTATCTTTGCCGAGGTCGATCGCACTTGACCCCTTTGTGGCGCTGGGCGACAGAGATGATTTAGACGAAACCCTAGACATAGCTCGCCTCGACCCCTGAAATGCGAGACGGAGCACCTTCGGCGATCGCCCACAACTCGCCCGTCAAAGTTTCTTCAGTCAGACTGCCTCCACCTGCGCCCAGATAAATGCCACTACCAACAGCAACACTTGAATTACCCGCAATCCAAATATCTGAAGTACCTGTATTTGTGGCATAAAAAATAGCCCTGTTAGCATTGGCACTCCTGAATCTGGTAGGAGATGCTGAGGGAATGTTGACGCCGTAGGGAATTGCAGTGCCGACAATCTTGTTTGCGGGTTTGGCTATTAAATCGACAGTAAATCGAAAGTCTCCCTCTAAGTTAATGTAGTCACCGACCCCTAATACTCCATGCCCATAATTGATTATCGATACACCCAATCTGTCAGCAGGGGAAAGGAGCTTAAGTTGATTAATAGTTAGGTATGGAATGACGAATGGAATCGTGGTTTCTCGCCCTCGATTTTGTAAAAGCGCGGTAGCCAGATCAGACCAGGTTCCCGAACCTTTACGAGCATGAAACCTCAATCCTATATAAGGATACTCCTTCTCAACCTTCATCAACGCCGCAATCTTTTCAGAAGATGTCATCTCCGGTACAACATCGGGGAATGGCGCCGATCGTAAAGATGGCAAATGCACCGCGCCGCTCAGGGCTTCCAAATAGAAACTGAGACCCATTACATACGCAGTGGCCAAGGGCGTGTAGGTGGAAAAAGCGTCAGCACAGTTTAAAATCTCAACGACTCCCGTTCCACTTGCGCTCGTAAGGCTACGGCGGAATGTGTCGGTTCCTTCTAGCTTGTTATCTGCCATATCAAGTAAGGTATGTGCGACCTTCCACGACACTGCCACCACCCGGCAAACTAATAATATCTATGGGCATTTGTATTGATGCACTAAAGGTGGCATTTGTCCCCCCGCTGTTACCCATGACGTACTGACAGCGAGTCACTGCATTCACCTTGTCAGGGTTTTTTGTTGGATCTAGTTCCAGCATTTTCAAGTCCATGACGGCTTCCATGGCAGCCTGAGCCAAGTTACTAGCGGTACTGTCTCCACCCGTGCCACTAGTAAATGTCGAGCCTGTCAAATAATGACTTGCTGTGTACTGGACAACCCCAGAAGCGACAGTGCTAGCCTGAACGTTAATAAGTAGATCGATGTCTGCTATTTTCGTGGAAAGATTCGCAGTTATAGTGATGCGATCTGTCCGCTCCGATACTCGCGCCAAGGTATTCTCTTCTTGTTCCAATCGGGCAAGAATCCCGTAAACATAGCGTTCTTTGCTAGACGAACCGTTGGGGGCGGAATAAGGAACACCCGTCACGGTGGCACCCTGACCAGAAGTGTGCGAGGTCATATCCATTTCTCGAAAAAGTATGCCCTCAGTTTACGCAAAATATATTGTTGATTTTCCACGCCAAAAAAATCTTAACAAGTTGCTGCTCTACTCATTTTGTCAACTTGTTAAATAATTTGACACTCAAATAACGTGAAGTCAAAACAAGTAAAATAAGAGCTAACAGAGCTAAACATAGGACGAAGTGAGAGAACACGGAGAGCAATGTGAACCCATAAACCAAAGCGACTATGAAGCTATCTATGAACGCCTGCATACAGATATACACAAATGTTTTTTAGCAATAGCGTGGTACACAGGATCGAAACCTAGCTCGATACTCAAGAGCAAGGTTTCTCAATTTTACGTAGATCCATCCAACCAAGTTGTACGCTCAAGAATAATCCCTAGCACGAAGGAGATTCCTTGCCACAAAGACCTAAAGGAAATTCTAGGGAGGTATAGATGTTTAAAGGACGGCTTCTTGTTTCCATCTCGCGTTTGTCAGGGGCGCCACTTATCACGACAGGCATTCGACAAGGCCTTTAAAAAAGCCTTAAGAGAAGCCGAACTTGAGCAAAAAGGGTACTCCTTGTGTTCGCTACGCATTGGTTTTATCGCGCGGCTGGCCGACATCGGCTGCCGACCGGAGTTGATCGAACATCTTTCTGGTCTCAAAAACGGCATCGCATCACTGAGCAAATACAAACCTTTGGAAGAACAAATCGAGACCGCGATCGCAAATTTTTAAATAAAAATGACTCTATTTAATCCAGCCCAAACCGGCTCCCTACAACAGCAGCCATCTTTCTCGAATGCTGCAACAATACCCGAATTTTCGCTCACGACGGCAGCGACAACGATCGTGCCCGATCGCAGCGTCGCCAAAAACCGGCGCGGGCTGATTATTTTTAACGACGGTACCGCGAACGCACTTTTCGCCTACGGTACGTCAATATCAGCGACGATGTTCACGGCCGAATTGTTACCCGGTGGCTATTTCGAGGATACTGTCGGCTGGCAAGGCGCAGCGGTGATGAGATCTACAAACTCGCCGACGAGTGTAAACGTGAGCGAGATCACTCTAATATGACACTGCGGAATCCGATCACCGAACCTCAAATCCCAGGGGCGATCGCCCGTGACTCGGAAGTAACGGCCGCAGTCAACGCGCACTTGGCAGCAGCAGACCCTCATGCTCAGTACCTGCTGCAATCTGAAGGTGATGCCCGGTACAGGCAAAGCTCGACAGCACTCACAGATGCGGACATTCCATCGACGATCGCCCGTGACTCGGAAGTAACGGCCGCAGTCAACGCGCACTTGGCAGCAGCAGACCCTCATGCTCAGTACCTGCTGCAATCTGAAGGTGATGCCCGGTACAGGCGAAGCTCGTCACCTCTTTTAACATCAGCCCCTTTTCCGACGGCCAACGTGGCAGGGAATTCCAATGCTCTCTCTTGGAACTCTGTGGAGCCAGGGCTTGGGATAGCTGAATTTTGCAATTATTCCGGTCTCGGCGGTGGAGACGCATTCAATTTTTTTCGATTACCTGGCAACGCGGTTTCACCCCCAACCCTGGCCAACAGAGTTGCCAGAATTGACGTTTCAGGAGCTTACATTCAGACCTCGGACAAAAGGGTAAAGAAAAATCATTTGCCAAGCCCTGGGCTGGCAACAATCCTCTCCCTATCCCCCAAAAAATACCAGCATTACGAATGTGTCAATTTTAACTTGAAAGACAAAAAGTTTGAACTAGGGGAAAAATTTGTAAATAAAATAGGTTTTTTTGCCCAAGAGGTCAGTCAAGTAATTCCTGAAGCCGTTTCGGGTACAGGCGCCGACGGGGAATTGTACGGGATTGATTACAGTTGCATCGTAGCTTGCTTAGTGAAAGCTGTGCAAGAACAGCAGGCACAAATAAGCAAATTAGATTCCCAGCTAAAGTCATCTTCTAAGATCTAGCAGGGACAGCATAAAATAGTGACCAATCTTAGCGGTAACACCCTACCACTAAAAGTAATCGCGTTTAAATAACGCCCCTACCGATCGCTAGAAGGGTCTCTCAATAATCAAAAGGGAATCGGATCGAATCCTTGGGAGTCGAGGCTTGATGGTCGATTCAATTCGTCCGTGTCCGACACCTCCACCTTCCTCACTACCAACTCCACTTCGGTGCGAAATCCTGCTATTAAGATTTTCGTCAAACGTAAAGAAGCCTCAACGAGCCTCGGGTAATCCTCCATCTCGTACTGACCTGATGCAATCATTGCGGCCAAAAGTTTTGTCGAGACAACTTCCCCATGGGGCTGAGGATAACTAGGATCTGTGAAATAATCCTGAATAAACAATTGCTCGCTGGCTGTGAAATTACCGCTCATACTAACTCCCAAAAATTACAAAAAAAAAGCCGATCGCAGCACCCGGACTGCGATCGGCAAACAGATATGTCGGGAGTCCAATTTATTGGACTAATCACACAAGTTCACCAACAAGAATACCGGAGTCGCCACCGTCGATCGAGTCGATATCGGCAATAAAAGCAGCCAACCACTGATCTTCCTCAGCTTCCTCATTTCTGAGTGCAGCCACTTCTTGTTCGAGAGAAATTACCCGGCTTGCGAGCTTACGCATCGCCGCAGCCATTTTAAGTGCTTGTTCTTGGTTCATGGTTGAGAATGATGTGGATGGTATACGCCCGTCTCTCCGGGCTGTCACGCCGATATATTCTCCAAGCCCAGCGTCAGCTTGGGGGCTGCTCTCCCCGTTGTGGGCATCGAACCCGCCTGTAACGCCCTGCTCGCGAAACAGGGCTTCCTGCTTTTTAGAGCAATTATTAAGGCCGTCAATCAGCAGGCTAGCCACCGTTGCTGTTCCGGTTGTCAGCGTCTCTCCGCCGTCACCCATGTAGCATTAGGCGCAATTTCTCAGGGTCTTGCGCTTCGGCCGGAGGCAGTATACTTTCTCCGGTTGCTAGGGAATTTTCGGGTCTTGCACCCGGCTGCTGCTAGTGACACACGTCACTCCGGTTGATTCCGATCGGTTTCCGATGAGAATAATTTCGCTCTGGTCAAGAGCAAAATCAGTCAACTATGTGTCAAAAAAGTCCAATAAATTGGACTTTTTTCGGGCTACTTCTCGGTGAGATACGCCACGAGTTCTGATATCTCACCGGCTCGCTGCCACTCCGTTTCCCCACGTCGCACTTTGGTACGCCCTGTGATTTTTTGAACTTCCAGTAGTTGCATTTTGGTGTACGGGCCTTCGGCGTTGCCACTGCGAAATACATACCACTCGGCAGGCTCAGAAACTGGTGTTGACCGCCTTGCCGTCTTCATTCGACTCATCCCAGATTGGGCTTTGAGTTGATTGAGATCTTGTTCGACTGGGTCAAGAGGAGGTAGGTTTTTGGGCGATCGCCCTTTGGTTGGTTCGGGAGTCGATGAATTATTGATCTTCAAAAACCACCCACAGAGTAAGCCGAAAAAGCAAAACAAGCCACCGGCAACACTAGGTATTAACGCGGGATGGGGCGGGATGTATTTTTCCGGCGCCGCCGGGATTGGGGCGGGCATTGGGCTGGGGCTAGGCTCGTCAGAATAGCGACGGTAATTATCTCGTTGATATCCCCCTCGATCACTGGTTCGACTACGTTTCTTTCGCTGGGAGCTAGCCGGGACTGAAATCAGAATTGAGGAGAATCCAGTCAATATCAAGAACAGCAGTTTTCGGCGCGGCAAATTAGAATAAATCATAGTTCTGGGAAGTGATAGGCGTATCACTATTTTCCCAGAACTCAACAATTAAACCAGTACCCCCGGATTAATAAGCATAGAGACTATCTAGTTTTTAATGTTCGGGGAACCAATACCACCGATAACCTACATATCAACCTCTCCGACCCAGTGTCGGGGAGGCTGAACTATTTAGTTTTCAACGTTCGGGGACACAGCAGCAAGTTGGTTAGACTCAAACGCCTCAATGAGTTCATCAAGACTGCATCGGTAGACTTGCATCATCAAACTAACCTTGCGAAGTGGCAGACGTGGTACTGAGAGACCTCTTTCCCATTCGCTAACTGTAGACTCTCGAATGTCGAGAGCCCGGGCGACTTGGCGTTGAGTTAATCCAGCACGTTTCCTGAGATTCACGGGAGTCGATTGACTTTTCTGTTCTTGAGTCATATCATAATAAACACTAGCGAAAAACGCAAGTGTTTTTCGCTAGTATTGGTAAAAGACAAAAATGGCAGACCGGGGATTTGGCGTCTACGGTCTGTCTACAACTCAAATATATAAAGGTTTTAGTCACTTAACCGATCGACCGTGTAAGCCCCGAGGGCATCAGTCTCGTCAAACGACTGCATCCTTTATATCCTGAGCTCAGAATTTCGAGTCAAAGTTTCACCCCCTCTCTTTGTAAAAGGGGTCTAGCAACGGGATATGTACAAATCTTTAACCCTTTCGCTCCTAAGTGGGCTGGTTTTACTGTGCGCGCAGCCGCCAGATACGGCGCCCGATCGCGGGGGCGATCGTAGAGAGTCCAGCCTTGTTGAGGTAAAGCTCATCCAATAACCAATAACCAATAACCAATGACCAACTTCAATCCACTCGATTTTGATGGAATGCTCGATCGGGTAGCCGCAGGCGAGGAGGATCTGCCCGACTCCCTGGTCGTAGCCATAGTTGATACGGACAACAGCATTAAAAGCCGAATCATCCGGCAGCGGGCATCACTCAGTCACCTCCGCCACTTGCTCAGTCACGTGAATTGGAGTCAAAAGATCGCGATTTGCCAGCTTGCGTGCAACCAAATAGACCAAAGAGAACGACTCGTGCAGGTGCTACCAGTAGGCGGGGAATTCGACACAAAAATTAAGGCAGCGATCGCATTGATGGCTGAACTCACGCCCGACATCTTAAGCGAAATAGTGATTGAGATTATGGAAAGTTATCAAAACAACCGCTAGTAAAACTTTTGCCAAACGGAGGAACCATCAAATGCAAACCACCGCAAAAAAAACCTTCAGAATCACGCTCATGACAAAAGATTTGTCATCCCGGCCCGCCACTATCGAGACGGATGGGAATTTGCCAGAAGCGATCTTCTGGAACATGAAGTTCTTCAGACTCAATATCGAACTTGGGCAGCCGTATCTTTACCAGCAGATCAGTGGCGAATTCCTTTCTGACATCGAGGTAGCCAATGATTATTAACTTGAGCGAAGTTCCCGTTCAGTATCAAGAACAAGTCCATCGCTTCCTAGTTTGCTACCCTCGCACAGGTCAAGAGCTAGCTGAGAGGTATTTGGCAGTCGTAACCAGTCCGGAATATGCAGCAAATCCAGGGGGGCGAACGGTATCGAAAAAGAAGAACAATCAACAGAAAGAGCCGCGCAAGGATAGGCAAAGATTCGCTTCGAGTCCTGGACTGAATCCCAAGAAAGTGTCGCCCCAGGAGGGAAAAAGGTCAATCATCCTAAATGAAATATCCCTGAACCCCGGGCAGCATTCAAAACAAATTGCAGCCAAGACTGGGATATCCGTACACTCTGTTCGGCAGATTCTGGTTGCGCTCACGCGAGAAGGCATCGTCAAAGAATTAATCAAAGGAACAGCCGGCTATTACCCATCGGAGGAATCATGACAATAGCAACCACCGAGCCTCCTCGCATCACGACAAGAATGACGACAGAGGAGGCTGAAGAAATTACAGAAGCTATTCGAGGTAATTTCGACAGCTTGGGAAAAATGCTACTCCAAGTACAGGAGCGAAAAGGGTTCCTCGCGCTTGGATATAAATCTCTGGAAAGTTACTGCTTGACGGAATTCGGCAAAGGTAAGTCACGGCTTTATCAAGTGATTGAAGAAGCCCGAATAGAAGAAGAGATAGTTAGCGAACTGTCAGAGGAAGGAGAAAGGAAAACATTAAAGATACCAGGAACCTGCCTCCGAACGCTCAAGAACTTATCCCTACCTGGCCAAAAAGTTGAGGCTATCAAATACGCAAACTTATTGGCGGAACAGGAAGGACGAAAACGAGCGACGAAACTGCACCTGCAAGTCGCCGCACTGAAAATCGGAGGTCAAGGTAGCGAGCAGCTTCGCAAATCCATTGAAGAGATGGGCTTTGCGAAGGGTGTCGAGGTTGAGTTTACTGGAGGTTACAACAAAGGCAATCGCGGAATCATACAAAAAATCAACCAAAAAGGGGAAATCTACGTAGAAATACACAGCGGCAATTCGGTACTCCACTTCGGAGACATCCATGCCCTCAAAGTAGTCCATCCCGACGACAAACCCAAAAATCCGGCAACTGAAGATACTGTTCGTATCGGCGACAACGTCAAGATTTTTTCCAGTAACCACCTGCGAGGAAAAATCGGCAAAATAGCTGCTCGGATAAACAACAAGCAAGCCCTTGTCAAGGTTGACGACAATTCCGGGTCAGCTGAAATTCCGTATGCAGAAATCGAGCTTATTCAAGTCTTGGAAGAGCAGCAGTCAACAGCATCATGGGACGAGGATTTAAGCTGGGGTGTGCCGGGTGAGGGAAACTGGTTCTACACCAAAGATAGCTGCACAATAAGGTCTTTTGGCTGTCCAGCCATAACCTTGCACCCTGACAAAAATAAGAAAAAGTTTGCAGGCCCGTCCGAGTGGCTAAAATGGTGGAAAGAAAGACATGGGTGCGAGTTGGCTAGTGACTTACTTGACCCGGAACAAATCGCAACGCTAGTAATGACGGCTGCGATCCGAATGACCGAAGATGAAAAACAAAAGTTCTTACGAAGAATCAACGTTTTACTAACAACAACTATCACGAAGTGCGAGAAAACCACCAAGCCAGCAAATACAGAACACACAGCGGCAGAACAGGCCGTCGAACAGGCTGCTGAATCCTTAGTAGAAATTACCCCCGAAAACCCAACACCAGGGGAAGCCACTGCGCCTACCGAATTCTTGGTAGAAATTACTCCCGAAAACTCAAGTCCGAATTGGCAAAAAGACTGGCTCGCCAAAACATTCCCTACTCGTCCAGAAGCTGCTTTCAGCATAACACAAGGTTCTCTCAGCGAACAGATTGAACAAAAGATAGAGAACCTTTTGGATAAGGCGGACGAATTGGTCAAGGGTCTGGATTCCAAAAGCAACTCCAGTAAATCAAAAAGAGATGTCCGGCTAGCTAGAGAAAAAGAGATTAAGTCTGTCAGGCAATTAATCAAGGATTTGGAGGTCTTCAAGAGCTTTCAGATAGGAATGCTAGTCAGCCACCAGCGAAATCCCAGCCAAATTGGAATCATCGCAAATCTTGCGCTGTCGGTAGGTGGGATGCCAGAAGTCTGTGTGAAATGGGAAGAGGACTCAATAGAGTTTCCGGAAATAGTCTCGCTCATCAGCATCCAAGATGAGGAAGAGGAATGGTAAAAAAAGCAGGGAGGCCATTATCAGCAGATTGGGTGTCAACATCTGTTGCAATTTCCGAGTTAGGAATCAGCAGAGGACACCTATTTAACCTCAAAAATGACGGCACGTTCAAGGTCGGCAAAGATTTTCGAGATGTCCGCAGAAGCAGCGGAATGCGAGCAACATACAAATGGCATTTACCTAACCTCCAGAAAACCTTAAGTCTGGGGCCTGAGTTTCGTTAATGATGCAAAACTCAGCCGTTAACTCAACTCTCCTAACACTTCCCGCCGACTGGATTCTAGAGCCAGTACGGGGGAAATGCCCATATAGAAAGCGGTGGACAAAATCTAATGTCGATCGCCTTTTCTGTTTGCAAGAGTTAGAGGGTGAGAGAGCTACTGGCGTTGGGCTGAAATTAGGATTAGGATTATTGGCGATCGACATTGACGGGAGAGCGGCGTCCAATTTACTGGAAAAATTTGCAGGCGAAAACGGCTTACAAGAGTTCGATCGAACCGTCGCATGGAGTAGCGGCAGAGATGGACGACAACAGTATTTATTTCTGGTGCCAGAGACCAGTTGGCACCGCCTCCGCAATCTAAAAATACTTACCGGTGAGATCGACTCCGACGGCAAAGAGGAATGCTTGGAATTTAGATGGCTCGGCACCCAGAGTGTTTTACCACCTTCGATACACCCGCAAACCGGGAAGCCTTATTACTGGGTGCGATCGCCGCTGGAAACGCCAACCGCTCAAGCACCAGAGTGGCTGCTGGCGTTGTGCGAAAACTGGAGAACAGAATATCAGGGCGAAGACGAGATAGATCTGGTACGTTTCCCCGCAAGGCTTTATCCGCATTTTCGTCGCTCGCTAGCAATTTGGCTGCTAGCACGCCGCTCGGATATTTCGCGCCGGAGTCATGGTGGCAAATGTAAAGGTTCAGGAATTGGGGAATTCTCACTGCTTGCGGCGAGTAGAGTTTTAAATCGCAGCCCAGGTCACATCAGAAAATTATTGTGCGGAGCAAAAAAGTCCGGCTTGATCCGCGAGTACACGCAGAAAAAAGACCGGATAACAGTTTACTACGCAAGCTTAGAAAAAGCGATCGCTCTCACCGGCATTGAGAAGCTCGGCCCGATCGCCGCCATAAATATTGATGATTTGGCTAACATCCACATACTCGCTACAGAAGTGGAAGCCCAGAGCTTGCAACGCG
>NZ_JAHRFA010000092.1:0-25511 GCF_020883045.1 Microcoleus sp. CAWBG58
AATAAGGAATAAGGAATAAGGAATAAGGAATAAGGAATAAGGAATAAGGAATAAGGAATAAGGAATAAGGAATAAGGAATAAGGAATAAGGAATAAGGAATAAGGAATAAGGAATAAGGAATAAGCCAATAAAAATTCAAAAATTTTGTTTTTGTGCGTTACGTAGAGGCTTTTCCGGGGGTGCATCTCAGTTTTGCTTATAGAAGCAAGCGAGTTCCCGACAGCACTGTAAAAAAAATGGTTTTTGGAAAAATGAGATGCTCCCTTTTCCGCAGCATCCTGATTTGCGAAAAAAGTAGGGAAAAGGGATTGCCGTGTCCCTACTTATCAGAATTGGTATAAAATCGAAGCATTCGTGAATCCTTCCCTGTGAATTGCCCATGATGAAAAATTACGACTGGATTGTTGTCGGCGGCGGGATTACTGGTGCAGCGCTGAGTTACGAACTCGCAAAAAAAGGTTTTGCTGTGTTGGTTTTAGAACGAGATGCTACCATGCAAAATGCTACTCGTTTTAGTTACGGCGGTTTGGCTTATTGGTCGGGTACAAATGATTTAACTCGGCAATTGTGTGCACAAGGTATCGAACGCCACCGCAATTTATCTGCGGAATTAGATGCCAATACGGAGTTTCGAGAGTTGGATTTGTTGCTGACAATTGATGCGGGAGTCGATCCGGAAAAAGTCGCGGCTAATTACGCACACTTTGCGATTCCTCCCCAGCTTGTGAGCGTTGCAGAAGCTGGGGAGTTGGAACCTTTGCTGAACAAAAGTGCGATCGCCGGAGCTCTAACTGTCCGTCACGGTCACATTTCGCCGAATGCCACAAATCAAGCTTATTGTCAAGGGTTTTTGCGGTTGGGAGGAACTAGAGAAATTGCGGAAGTAACTGGTTTAATAGCAGAAGGAAATCGGATTTCCGGTGTCAAGACGGTAGGCGAAAGTTATGCCTGCGAAAATGCGGTGATTTGTGCTGGAGGTTGGAGTCGTAGTTTGCTAAAAGCGGTGGGTATTTCTGTGGGAGTTTATTTTAGTCGTGCTGAAATTTTGGAAACGGCACCTGTGGATTTAAAACTCAGGAATTTGGTGATGCCAGCGCTATTAAAACGTTTTGAATTGGAAGCACAATCGAGTAAAATTGAGATGGATTTTCTTTGGGATGAACCGGGTAAAGAGTTAGTGCCACCGATTTTAGATGTCGGTGCAATTCAATTTAATAACGGGAGTTTGCGAATCGGTCAATTGTCTCGCACTTTGAGCGATTTGAACGCGAAAGTCGATCGCGAAACCAGCGAAACGGCAATTCGTGCAGGTATCGCCAAGGTTTTGCCAGATGCGGCAGATTTACCGGCAACTTGGCATGATTGTATTGTGGCATTTAGCGCTGATAGGTTGCCCGTAGTGGGGGAAATTCGCGATCGCCCCGGATTGAACGTTTTTTCTGGTTTGAGCAATCCGTTGGCAATTGTACCTGCTTTGGCTGAGCGATTTGCTAATTGGGCGGCGGGAGAAAAAGATGGGGCGATCGAGAGTTTGTCTCCGGATAGATTTGCTGAAAAATGACCGCCATCAACCAGTTTAATTGTGGGTAATTGACCGGACATAATATGACTAATGACCAATAACTAAAAAAGGCAGCGCCACAATAAATGTAGTACCTTTACCGATCGCACTTTCCACACTTATTGTACCGCCGTGCAGGTCAACTATGTGTTTGACAATGCAGAGTCCCAAACCCGAACCTTTAATCTTGCCTACATTCGCACCTCGTTCAAACTGCTGAAAGAGTTTTTCTTCATATCCCGCTGTCATCCCAATTCCCTCATCTCGAACGCAAAATATTATTTGCTGGTTTTCGCAGCTTAATTCTAAACTAATATTACCGCCATTGGGAGAATATTTTATAGCGTTTGAAAGCAAATTAGTCAGCAATTGGTGCAGCAGTTTTGCGTCAAGATTGGCGTGGAGTGGCTCTGTTTGGGCGAGAAAAGTTACAAGGTGTTTATCGGTGACGATCGGTTGCAGTTCTTCTAAAATAGATGTGCAGAACTCTGTCACATTTAGTTGATTTAAATTCAATGAAAGTTTGCCTGCTTCTGCTTTGCTGAGCATTAAAATATCGTCTAGCAATTCACTCATATTGCTGACGGCTTTTTTAATGCGATTGACATTTTTATTTTTTGTTCCTGGCGATATTTTCAAATCGCTATCTTCCAGCATTTCAGCCGAGAGCTGTATGGTAGTCAAAGGAGTGTTTAAATCGTGGTATGCCATTGAAACAAATCGCGTTCTATTTTCGCTTTTCGCTGCTGCTAGTGCCATGAGTTTTTGCATTTCAACGGCTTCTTGATGTTTGCTCAGCGCTATCTTGATGGTAGCGTGCATTTCTCTTTCTTTAAACGGTTTGAGGAGGTAGCCATAAGAACCAGTATTTTCTGCTCGCTGCAAAGTTTCGTCGTCGGCATAAGCAGTTGTATAGATAATGGGGATATCTAATTGTTGATGAATTATTGCTGCTGTTACTATGCCGTCAATCTCGCCTTTGATTACTATATCCATTAAAATTAAATCTGGTTTGAGTTCGCCTGCGCGATGGATGGCATCGGCTCCTGAAGAAACAATATCGGCGATTTTATATCCAAATTTTTCTAATTTTTGAGATAAGTTTTTAGCGATCAATAGCTCGTCTTCTACAATTAAAATATTAATATTATTAATTGTTTGCTCTGGAAAACTCATGATTTTAGAACCTTTGCGAGTAAATTAACTCGTTAAATACTAAGTGAAAGGCTGTGCCGATTTCTCTTGACATTTCGATGGTTCCTTCTAACTGCTCGGTTAGAGTACAGACAACTTGAAAGCCCATCGAGTTAGTTTTCCTAAAATCTATGTTTTCAGGAAAGCCAATGCCGTTGTCCTTAACGAAGAGGTGGATTTCCCGATCGCCAGTCTGATAGCATTGTACACTAACTGTACCGCTCGCATCGTGAGGAAAAGCGTGTTTCAGGGTATTTGAAACCAATTCATTAGCAATTAAGCCGCAGGGAGTAGCAGTCTCAATGTTTAGGGAGATTTGTTCAGCTAATACCTGCAACTGAATGCGGTTGTCACTTATATTGTAAGACTGAAACAAGTTACTGACCAAATCTTCTAGATATTCGCCAAAATTAATTTGTGCCAGGTTAGTCGAGCGGTACAGTTTCTCGTGAATCAGAGCCATAGAGTACAGGCGGTTCTGACTTTCTTCAAACATTTTGGCTATTTGGGGGTCGGCAACCGTGTTAGATTGCAATTCTAACAGGCTGGCAACTACGCAGAGGTTGTTTTTAACGCGGTGGTGAATCTCTTTGAGCAAAATCTCTTTCTCTTTGAGGGAGTTTTTTAAATTTGCCTCGGCTTGGAAGCGATCGCTCAGTTCAGCTTGCAGTTGCTGGTAAAGTAGAGATTGCTGAATGGCGATCGCCAATTGATTCACCAACTGCTGAAATAAATTCATTTCCCATTCTTGCCACTCCCGGGGCCCATCGCACTGGTGCGCGATTAGCAATCCCCAAAGTTGGCTGTGCTGAATAATTGGGACTGCTAACTTAGCCCTAACTTCAATTTGTTGCAGAAATTCCATCATACAAGGTGTAATGGAGGGGTCATCTAGCTCGGAAATTGCACAAATTCGTCCTTGCAAATAAAGCTGATAACATTCGGCAGGAAAAACCTCTCGGCCAAAAAATCTATCTATCAGCCGGCTGCATCTTTCTACCACCGCTTCAGCAATGACTCGGCCGCCAATTTCCGGTAAAATTTGATATATTAAAACTCGATCGGCTAACAAGACTTGCTGGAGTTCGGCAACCGTGGTGTTGAGAATTTCCTCTAATTGCAAAGATTGGCGGACGCGACGGGCGATCGCCTCCACCAGCCGTTCTTGCTCGAACTGCTGTCGCCAACCTATTTCAGCGCATTTAGAATTGCTGATATCGGCGGCGTAACCAATAATTTCGATCGGAATGCCCTTGCTGTCAACCAATAGTTTCAGTTCTGTCCGCAGCCAGCGGTACATTCCATCTTTATGCAGAAAGCGGTACTCGTAAATGCAATTTTTACCCTCAGACAAAGCAGAAAAGTTTAGTATAAATTGTGGCATATCTTCAGCGTGAATCCTGCCAGACCAAAAGTTAGAATCTGCTAACACTTCTTGCGGATCGTAGCCAACGATTTCCTGAACGTTGTCGCTGATGTAAGTAATACAAAATTTCCCCGCCGCTGCGGCAGTAAAAATTACCGCAGGATTAGAAGCAAGTAAAAATTGCAGGCGTTCTTTTAACTGCTGCAATTCCATTTCTGCCCGCTTGCGGTAACTGATATCTTCGATCGCCGCCATGCTGTAGAGAGGCAGGCCCTCGCCATCCCGAATCAGCGTCACCGTCATGTTTGCCCACATCAGCTCGCCATTTTTCTTAATCAGGCGTTTTTCTATTTGAAAGCGAGGAATATTGCCCTCGACCAACTGCTTGACTTGCTCGACATCTGCTGGTAAATCTTCCTGGTGGGTGACATCAGCGAAACTCATTACCGCCCAATCCTCATCGCTGTAGCCCAACATCTGGCGGTAAGCTTCATTCACCTCGATCGCGCGGTAATCGTGCACGCTTGCCAAACCGATCGCAATTGGAGCATCGTCAAACAAATTGCGAAACTTTTCCTCACTCTTTTGCAGTGCGGCTTCTGCCTGTTTGCGAGCAGTAATGTCTCGCGCTACCCACATCACCCGATCGACTCCCAGCGGCGAAATACTGCCATCAAACCAGATTAACTTGCCCTCAATTTCCATGCTGTATTCAATTCTGTGGGTTTGCCCAGATGCCAAGGTTTGGCGAATGTGGCCCAGGACAAAATTAGCTTCGGCTTCTGGGAAGATTTCCGCCAGGGTTTTGCCCAGCACTTCATTAGCCGGTTTGTACAGCAATTGGGGAGCCGTGGGGGCGACTTTGAGGTAGCGGCCGCTGGCGTCTAAAACTAGGACGATATCCGTTATGCCATTAAACAGCGCCAGCAGTTCAGCTTCGGAGTTTTGCAGTTTTTCTGCGGTCAATTTGCGATCGGTAATGTCGGTGTCAGTCCCAATCAGCCGGCAGGCCTTGCCGTCGGGCGATCGAACAGCGGTCCCGCGGGCAAGCATCCAGCAGTTGCTACCGTCTTTGTGCAGCATCCGGTGTTCGACTTCAAAAATTTCTGTCACACCCTCTAGATAAGCATTTACTGCTGCCCCAACTGCAACTCGATCGTCCGGGTGAACCAGAGATACCCAATGTTCCATGCAGTTGGGAATCTCTGCGTCTTGATAGCCCAACAAAGCTTTTAAAGACGGATCGACGTAGATTTCGTCGGTTTCCAAATTCCAGTCCCAAACCCCCACTTTGCCCGCCGATACTGCCAGTTCGTAAAATTTAGTGCGCTGCTGGACTCGCAGTTCTAACTCTGCATTGAGTTGCTGCAAAGCGATTTCTGCTTGTTTGCGATCGGTGACATCCCGACCGGCAGCTTGATACTCCACAATTTCTCCATTTTTGTCGAATATAGCCCGATCGCTCCACTGCTGCCAACGAATTTCCCCGCTCGGCAAAATTACTCGGTGTTCGCAAGTAAACACAGGCTTTTCCGGAGACAAAGAAGCATATTGTTCTTGAAAAAATTCTCGGTCTACTTCTGGGATCAGTGGCATAAAACTGTTACCGAGCAAGTCTTCTGGTTGCACGCCGAAATAGCGACAGTAAGCTTGATTGACAAATGTGAATTTGCCGTCGGGGAGGTAGTGGCAAATCAGTTCGCTTTGGTGTTGCACAATCGCCCGGTAGCGCGCCTCGCTCTCCCGCAGGGCATTTTCGGCGTTTTGGCGATCGCTGACTTGTTTTTCGATTTCTGACTTACTTTCTAAGAGTTCACACTGTTTTTGCTGAAGTTTGACAACTTCTTGCTGCAACATTTTGACGAGGCTGTAAATTTCTGGGTGAATTCTTTCTGCGGTGACTAAACCTACTGGCTGACCCCGTTCATCTACAATTGGCAAACAATCGATCGAGTATTGACAAAATAGCTTAAATGCGGTAAAAATATCTGTAAAATCTGATTCTTTTAAGACAATTAAATTCCGCGTCATGGCGCCGGAAACTTTCATTTCTTGCCATCCGTAGGCGGTGGCTAAGTTCAGCAGATCTGCCAACCTTAGCAATCCGACTAGCTGATTTTCCTCGACCACTAAGATGCAACTAATTGATGCTTTTACCGTTTCGTTTGAGTGCACAGGTGAATTCGGTAGCGGACAAGCATCCATCGCCAGACGCATTAGGGCGATCGCATCTCCGATGGAAGTTGAGGGCGAAACTGTCACAGGATGGCGATCGACAAATTCTAAAGGCGATCGTAAATTTACCGACAAATTAGGAAGTTCCACAAGTATTAGCCAAAAAGTATTCCTAACTAACTTTAGCAACACTTTTAGCCATCAGCCTGATGACTGATAACTACTGACTGATGACTGGAAGCATCTCATTTTTGTCAAAAGCATTTTTTCTTTGAGTGCTGTCGGGAACTGGCGTATTGTACAATATGCGAGCGAGGACGCTAGCACGATAAATACAAAACTGAGATGCTTCCCTGATGACTGCTGTTCGCAAGCTATATGAGTTCGCACTATGCCAACTGACTACTGACTATTGCCAACTTTCAACTCTCAACTCTCAACTCTCAACTGTCCACTGCCAACTGCCAACTGTCCACTAGACCTCTTGCGAAAGTATTTTTGCGATGTTGTTTGCATTAATTTTTGTTCCCCGTTTTCCCGTTTCCCCGTTCCCCCGTTTCCCCATTCCCTGTTCCCTGTTCCCGACTTTTGCCAGAAGTCAACTCTCAACTACAAACTGCCAACTGTCAACTGTCAACTGTCAACTGTCAACTGCCAACTGTCAACTTATTTTTTACCAACAAGCAGATAAGTTTTCATAGCCCCTTTACCTTTAACTTCAATAGTTCCGCGCCCTTCCAGCAAATATTTGTCTTTCAATAAGTCATAAGTAGTTTCACTGACTTGAATCCGCCAAGGCAAACCATGAGATTCCATGCGGGAAGCGATATTTACCGTATCGCCCCACAAATCGTAAATAAACTTTTTGATGCCAATCACTCCGGCAACAACCGGGCCGCTGTGGATGCCGATGCGGATGCTAAAATATTTCTTATTCAGACCGTTAAACCGAGCTATCTCTCTTTGCATATCTAGGGCCATTTGGGCGATCGCCTCTGCATGGTCTGCCCGAGGGTAGGGCAGCCCTCCTACAGCCATGTATGCGTCGCCGATGGTCTTGATTTTCTCTAGGCCGTGCTGCTCGCACAACAGGTCGAATCCTGAGAAAATCTTATTAAGGAGCTCCACGAGGTCGATCGGGTTCATGACAGAAGACAAAGCTGTAAACCCCACAATATCTGCAAACAAAACAGTCACTTCCGGAAAGTATTCGGCAATAGTAGTTTCGTTTTGTTTGAGCCGTTCTGCTATGGGGTTTGGCAAGATATTTAACAGCAGCTTTTCCGATTTTTCTTGTTCTTCCCGCAGGGCATCTTCTGCGTGCTTGCGTTCCGTAATGTCGTGGTAACTCCAGACTCTACCGATAATTTTATCTCCCAGCCGCTGCGGTTCCGAATAGCGTTCAAAAAATCGGCCGTCCTGAAATTCCAACAAATCAAAACTTTCGGCTTCTGGCTGGTCGTAAAGCGATTCTATTCTCTCTTGGAATGCTTGCGGGTCTTTGAGTTGGTTCTGCACAAAGGCGATCGTTGTTGCGTCGTCTCGCAGCGCCATCACGTCGCTAGGTACCCCCCACATTTCCACAAATTCGCGATTGAAAGTAACTATTTTTCCGCTCCTGTCAATAGCTAAAATACCGTCCGCAGTAGAATCAAAAGTTGCTTGCAGCAAGGACGCAGATTTTGCTAGAGCATCTTCCGCCATCTTGCGAGCAGTAATGTCTCGCAAAATAGCGCGAATCGCTACTAAAGAACCTTCCAAAAACTTACAGTTTATGCTACCTTCTAGCAAAATTTGTTCGTGTTCCTTAGTAATAAATATTATTTGAATAGAGTGGGGATAAAAAGTATTTTCATAGACACTTTTTTTAGTAATAGCTTGATATAATATCTCCATAGACTCTGGCGAACTGTTGGGATGAATGATATCAAAAACAGTCATTTGAGCAATTTCTGCTTCGCTGTAGCCCAGAGTTTCCCGCCAAGCCCGATTTACATACAAAAAATGACCGTCTGCTCCAATACTTTGAATTAAGTCAGTAGCATTTTCAAATAAGTCTCGTAATTGTTCTTCGCTTTCCCGCAAAGCTATTTCCGCTTGCTTGCGCTTAATAAATTGACCCAGTTGGCTGCCGATTGTTGCCATTGTCTGGAGCAATTCTTCATCAAAACACTGCACTTCGCAGCTAAAAAAAGTCATCACCCCCAACACAGACCTTTCAGAATTTTCCTGCTCGTAGTCCCCCAAAATTGGGAAGCCAAAAGCTCCGTGCAGTCCTTCTTCTGCGGCAATTTCTCTGCGAATGAAAATTTCGCTTTCTGTTACATCCGCAATCCACTGAGACGAACCGCTGGCCCAAATGAGACCTGACAATCCTTCCCCGAATCCACAAATCATTTGTTCGGCAGATTCGGCAAATTTGGGTATAGAAACTGAGGGTTTTGTCCAACTGGTGACACACCGCAGCAAATTGGGGTCGGAAATCGCAGTTATTCTCTTACTTCCTAACAGCAGTTTTTCCCCAGCTTCCGGCGGCATCCAAAGTTCGGCAGTATGCCACCCCAAACTTTCGCAAATTGCGGGGAGAATCGCTTCTAAAGCTTTTTTGATTGTTTCGGATGTAGAGAGGATGTGAGTGGTCACGTACTGAGCTGCTTTTCGCTTGCGAGCTCGCTGTCTGTATGTCATGTCGCGACCAATATACACAAAATCCTGGAGGGCCACAGAAGTTGCCGAAACACTTTTCATGTCACTTGGAATCGCCGTACAGGAAAAGGAAACCGTGAGCTTTTCTCCTGTTTTTGCCGTGCAAATTATTTCAGTGTTAGTTTGAGATTGTTGAGGCGACTCTTGGCTGACTGCTTGCAAAGATTCGCCCTCAGCAGCAAGACTGTCTATTGGCTGACCTACTAATTGCGATTCGCTATAACCGAACAAATCTTGAGCCGCTTGATTGACTTTTTTGATTTTTCCCGAGGCCGTTGTCACCAACAAAACTTCTGCCATGGAAGTAATAATTTTTTCAACATAATTATTAGTAGCGGCTAAGGTACTCAATAAAATATTCATTTCATTGGTAGCTTGGACTAGAGTTTGTTCCAAACCCATCCTGTCGGTTACGTCTTCAAAAAATACAATTAATCTTTGCTCGCTATCATCATTGCTGAACTCGACGATATACATATCAAAATAAAGCCGCGAGCCATTTTCTAATACTCGCGTCATCGCTTTTAATTCAAAATTTGGCAACCGCCCTTCCAAAATATCGATTAAAATTTCTTCAGTTCCCAGCAATTCGGGAAAGGGAATGCGGACATCGTTTCCGGTCACTACTTCCTCGGGACAGTCGGCAAACCGCTGCACATTGAGAGATGTCTCTGCGATAAGAAAGTCTTGATCCAGTGCTAGGTACTCCAAGTGGTGGGGAACCAACAATTTGTTTAACAGGGTTGTCATGTTGGATTTTGTAGTGTTGACATACTCCCCGGCCGTACCGTGGGATTCTTGACACTTCACCGAGATGTGCCACAAGTGGTCTTACCTTCTCTCTGTGTCTGTTTAAAGTCGTGGCAATGCCCTATCCCGACTTGATTTATATTTCTTGCTGCGTTCAAATCCCTATCTTGATGTATACCGCAGTTTAAACAGATTAACTCCCGAATTGAAAGATCTAATTTCCCCCATTTAAACCCGCAATCTGAGAGTCAGAGTCGATGGGGAAATCACTCTCCCCACCTCTGATTCAGAACCGGACTTGAGACTTTCACCTCATCCGGCTCCTCTTTGACTGAGCTTTTTACACAAGCACCATAACTACCATCGCTGGCAGTTTTTGTATCGTGGCAATGACGATGTAGGAGTTGGAAATTGTCATATTGGTCTTTACCTCCCTGAGATTTTGGTTGAATATGGTCAACTTCCATCACATCGTTTTGTTTGAAGTAGTGTCCGCAGTACGCACATTTTCCTTTCTGCTTTTGGAGTAGCCTTGCCATTCTCATTGGAATTTCAGGATGTTTCCCCAGTCGGGTTGCCCAGTAAGTAAAGTCTCCATCATAAACACTTCTGTTACCTTGAACCTTGACGAACCTTGTGATTTCTGTTTCGCCGTGTTTGGCTAACTTCAAACCTTCAGCCGTGCAAAATCTCCAGTTGTCCGTGCCTACTGTTTTCCAGTATCTTGAGAATATTTCCTGCCTGTTGCTTTTTGAGCAACGGCGGATTGCCCATCTTTTTAACTTTTGCCAGATTAGATAATCCATTTTACTGAATGTTTCCTGACTGACAACATGGGAGTAGTAATTTGACCAACCTCTGATAATTGGATTGAGTTCAAATATTAATTCGGACTGTTTTCCGTTAAGATAACGGTCTATCACTTCTCCAAGTTCTTTTTGGTGGGTGGCTCTCTTTTCTTTGCTTGGGGTGATGAGGGTGTTAAATCCTAGTGAATTACCCTTTGAATTTCTGGCACTTCTATATTTGCCAGTGGGATATTGTCGAATGTTAAAGCCAAGAAAGTTAAAACCAATTTGGTCTTTCACTGCTTCGAGTGTGTGACAGATTCTGGTTTTGCTTGGTTTTAATTCTAATCCCATTTCGGCTAAGCATTCGGATATAATTCTCTGACATCCTTCGACAACTTCTTTTTCTTCGTGCATACACACAAAGTCATCAGCATACCTGATTAGTGCGGTGGCTTTCACTTTGTCTCTCGGTCTAATTTTGTAGCCGTTGACATCCTTCATATCGATTGTTTTGACATACTCTTTAACCAGCTTTTCTAACCCATGTAAGGCTATATTTGCTAGTAATGGGGAGATTACCCCACCTTGAGGAGTGCCTTCTTCAGTCGTGAAGAGTTGGTTTCCATCCATTACACCAGATTTCAGCCACGCCTCGATCTGCTTGTGCATTCTTGGGAAGCTGTTAATCTTCTTTAGCAACGCTTGATGATTGATTTTATCGAAGCATTTAGCCATGTCCGCATCCAGTACATATCGAGGTTTTTGGTTGATATGTATGTGGATAGCGACGATTGCATCATGGCAGCTTCTACCCGGACGAAAACCATAGGAATTTTCTTCAAATACGGCTTCCCATTCCGGTTCGAGTGCTAACTTAGCTAGGGCTTGAGTTGCCCTGTCCCTCATTGTGGGTATTCCAAGTGGACGTTTTTCACCATTGGATTTGGGTATCCATACTCTGCGAGTTCTTCTACTTTTATCCGTAAGTTGTAATTGTCCTGCAAGTTTGAGACGTGCTTCTGGGGATAGAGATTTGACTCCATCCACTCCTGCCGTTTTCTTACCGCGATTGTCTTGTGTTACCTTTCTGGTAGCTAGTAGCTTGGCTGACCGTGAATTTATCAGAGTCTTTTGGAGCCTGCGGACAGCTTTGTAATCACCACGACTTTGGGCTTTGTAAATGCGTGCTTGTAACTTGTAGACGACTCTTTCTACCTGTTTCCAGTTGATGTTTCTCCATTGCTGGTTTGACTCTAGACCTGTGCAGATAGGGATGTCATTCTCCCATTCCACCCTAAACTGTTGTTCGGTTTTGGACTTATTCATTACTATTTACACCTTTACAATCTGAGTCAAAGTGTCTACGTCAGCAAATCTTTGATATTACTCAAAGCGTTGGCTTCTTAGACAATCCTTCCCCTATATTCATGCGGATGGTTTCCTGCTCAGATATCGACCATTCTGATAGATTTTGAGGGGTTACTTCGTTCCAAATCACCTTTTGTTTGAATCCTTAGAGTCCCACTTTCCACGCCCGTTTATTGGTAGTGCATACTGGTCAGACCTGCAATTGCCAGCACCATTATCTTTGCCTTTTGGCTTGGGCAATAACTGTCGTAGCCCATTAAGCATCACGATGGTTCAGGCGTGGATTCAAGCCGAGGCTTTACTCATAGATTCATGCTTGATGGGGTTCTGCGTACAGTTCGCAGTTACCACCTTTCTACCCCGCTTTACTAATTTGATAACCAATCTCCTTAGTAGGGGTAGTGCTGTCACTACTGCACTTGTAGGGTATGACTTCTGCTTTCTAGGGTACTTGCAGTCACATACAAGGTAATTCAGTTGTCATCTATAGGGGATTAAAGTGCGAACTCAATCCTTTTAAGGATTACCCCATAGAAGCCAGTTATCCCCCGTTTTCACGGTTTCGACTGAACGAATCGCACGCAAGTTTGGCTTGTAGGTTCCCAACGGCTGATTACCCTCAACTCTCTGCCCAATTTCTCGGATTTACCCTCACATACCACCCTAAATTCATACCACCCTTGCTGACTGATAGCCCTTGCAAGTTTGCGGTTTTTGACCATGCCCGATACATTCAAATCTTCTAAAACAATCACTTGGTTATCGTTGACTATTTTAGTAGACAATTTGTGCAGGAAGTCTTTCCGGGTATCCGCTATTTGGTTGTGCCATTTAGCAATCTGGAGGCGGGTTTTATTTCTGCGTTTGGAATCTTTGGGTTGTCTTGCTAGTTTGCGTTGCAATCTGCGGATTTTCCGTTCTAACTGTTTGTAACTAGGACTTTGGGCTGCCGTTCCATCGCTCATCACAGCAAAGGTTTTAATTCCCAAATCAATGCCAATACTTTGATTCTTGACATCAACTCGATGGGGGTTAACCTCTACGACAAAGCTAAGGAAATATCGGTTAGCGCAATCCTTGATGACAGTTACAGAACTAGGCTCAGATGGTAAAACCCTAGACCAAATCGGTTTGACGATGCCGATTTTAGCTAGATAGACACCGCCATCTTCCTTCATGGAAAAACCACGGATAGTAAGCCTTGCCGATTGGATGTTTGTTTTTTTCTTGAACTTAGGATATCCAACTTTTCGCCCTGTTCTCGTTCCTTTACACGAATCGAAAAAGTTCTTAAAAGCTGTTTCCAGAGCGGCTACAGATTGTTGTAATGGAACTACCGAGACTTCACTCAGCCAAGTTCTTTCCTCAGTTTGTTTCGCTCTGGTTATTACTGTTTTTTGAAGTTCTGCCGAACTTGGCTTTTTCTCAGACTGTTTACAAAGTGCAAGAGCATCATTCCAGACTACGCGAACGCAGCCAAATAACTGAGCTAGGCTCTGTTTCTGTTGGTCGGTCGGATAGAATCTATAGCGATACCTTGCTTTCATTTTTGCTGGCACTTTACTTACTCTATTATATCATGACTCTCCGATAGAATCAGAAGAATTAAAGCCGTCCTAGAAGGACGGGGCTTCAGCCCTCCACTTCGCTCCGCCCATTTATTTGGTGAACGTGCCCTCTGTATCAAACGATCTGAGATTAACCTCTTGATATCAATTTCAAAGAAAATGCAACTCTAGGCAAGCTCAATATCATCACAGTCATTCCCAATTCTAAAATCGAAAATCGTATTACCTCTGTTTTGCAAATGGAATTGTGACTACAAAGGTAGTGCCTAACCCTGTGTCGCTGGAAAATTCGATTTGACCTCCGTGCAGGTCTACACACTGTTTAACTATAGATAAACCCAGCCCTGTACCAGGTATTTTTCCGACATTTTGGGCCCGGTAATAAGATTCAAACAGTTGTTCTTGGTCTTCTATAGGAATGCCAATGCCCGCATCTTTTATTTTAAATATAGCTTCTTCACTATGATAATTTAATTGAAAATCAATATAGCTGTCGATCGGCGAATACTTTACAGCATTTGATAGCAAATTTGTCAAGATGTGCCGCAGCAATTTGGCATCCACTGCGGGCGAGTATTCTGTTGGCTCCGACTCCCGAGCGGTTTTTTTCCCAGGCAGAATAGATTTTCTGCAAACAAAATTAATTTTATGATTTTGTCCGTAGCTAATTTTAATTGATTCTACTAACTCGCTGCAAAATTTTCGCAAGTCAAGTGGTGCGGGATTGAATTGGAGTTTTCCAGCTTCGGCGCTGCTGAGCAACCGCACGTCATCTAATAGCTGAGCCATGTGTTTAGATGCTGATTTAACGTGTTGGAGGTATTCTTGTTTTTCCGCTTGGGTAATTTCGTCCCCATATTCTTTGAGAATTTGAGTAGCAAATAATACTGTATTTAAAGGATTGCCGAATTCGTGAGCCAGCATTGAGAAAAAACGAGATTTTAGCTGTCTGAGTTCTTGCTCTTTTGCTAGAGATCGGCGAATTTCCATGTCTTCTTGCTTGCGTTCTGTGATGTCTCTACCGATATAGATGAAATCATAAAGTCCGTCTAATTCTGTCTGAATTGCCGAACAGGAAAATTCTACCCAAATTTCTTCTCCCGATTTAGTAGTGCAGACTACTTCCAATTCTCTGAGCAGCTCTTTTTGAGACAAAATATAGCGGTGCCGACCTTGATAAAGCAATGTTTCTTCGACTACAACGATTGAGAGGGGCTGGTCGATCAATTCTGCTTCGCTGTAGCCAAATAACCATTGTGCCGATTGATTGACTGTTTTGATAATTCCTAGTGTTGTTGTCACCAACAAAGCATCGCCCATGGAGCGAATCACTTTATCTATATAATCTTTTGAAGCGGCTAAGGCACTCAGCAAAAGATTAGCTTCATTCGCTCTCTGAATCAAGGATTGCTTCATCACCATTTTTTCGGTGGTATCTTCAATCAAAATTAGCAAATTACTTGCCATATCTTGTTCATTTTCATGTTCTATCGCCAACATATCGAAGTATAAAGGGCGGTTGTTGTCGGTAAACCGAGCGATACCTTTGAGTTCAAAACTCGGCCGCCGTCTCATCACGATCGACATGAGGATATTTTCAATTCCAATCAGTTCGGGAAAACAGATGCGAGCATCTGTACCGGGGAGCGCATCACCGGGAGTATCGGCATAATTCTGCACTTCGGCAGAGGTTTCCTGAATGATGAAATTCTGATTTACTATCAGATACTCTGTTTGTCGCTGGCCCAAGAGTTTTCTAAAAAGGGGGTCGGAAACTGTTTGATAATTATTGGCGGACATATCTAGATACTCCTTCTTTTTTGAGTGGGTTTTCAGGCGTAGCTGTAACAATCTTTCCTATGAAGTGTTGTGCAATATTCCAACCCTATCGACCTCTGTTTTTTATCAATAGTAAACTCACCTATTCCATCTGAAACAGGAAAAATTATAGCGATTAACGTCCCTTTGTACTTACCTTCCGGGACATTATACGGAATATTTTCGGCATCATAGCAAGCACATTTTCGATCGCACTTTTCAAGTAGATAGTCACGAACTTCGTAACAATCTTGTAATTCACCTTGCTGATATTCAATTCCCGAGATTTCAGGATTCTCTAGCTGTTGCATATCGAATTGGAGAAGCTCTAACTCGATCTCTCCGATAGGTGCCAACTTGCGGAGTCGTTCGATCCCTGTTTTAGTCGTCAAAACTCGGTGCATGAAATATCAGCCTTGTTTCTAAGTAATGTTTGCCTCGGAAATGTTGAAAGAGCTTGTTGGGAGTGCAACACGCGGATCTGTCTGTAATTAATCTGTTCCTTAATTGCGATCGACAAATCTACAAACTGGCATTCATCTGTAGCTGTCATGACTCAAACAACGTAGGTCTTATTCTGTTCCTGCACGTTGGCTGCATCTAGTGAATGCAGGCTCTGTTTGGTTAGATGTGGGTATACATCTACGAATGGTTCATACTTGTTCTACCATTGTGTAAGCTAGTTTGTGAAAAATTTCGTCAACGTCTTTGCCGGTTTTGGCGGATGTGGTGTAAACTGCTATTACTTTGTCTTGACCGATTGAGTGGGAGATTTCGACTAGCAGTGCTAATTTTTCTTCGTCTATCAAGTCTACTTTGTTCAAGGCGACGATTATTGACCCTTTGGGATTGACTGAAGAAAAAAGTTTAACGTGTTCGGAGATTCGCTCAACTGTTTCGGAGCGGCTGACATCGGCAACGATTAAAACACCGCTAGCTCCTTGTAAGTAAGTCGGTGCTATTCCTTTGAATTTTGTATGTCCTTCTAAGTCCCAAATCAGCAACTGTGCGGTGACACTTTCGGGGTGTTTGGTGTTCTCTAATGCGATACTTTTGCGGGAAATTTTGACTCCGACGGTGGAGAGGTACTCGTCGCTGAATTGCCGATCGACAAAACGGCGGATCAGACTGGTTTTACCGACGCCAAAGTCGCCGATCATGCACATTTTTTTAGATATAGTAACTGACATAATTATTTGCTTTTTTCGATCTTAGTTATTGGTTCAAATACCACGCATCTGCTTAAAAGTAGCGGTTGATTGGGGCCCACGCCGGGGGGAGGATTTTGACTTGCAAGGGCAACGAGCCGCTTTGGATCGGCACCTTGCCGCACCAAAGCATCTCGCACTGCTGCGGCACGCTGGAGCGACAACCGTTGATTTATGACAAGTTCCCCAGTGCGATCGCTGTGTCCAATTATCTTAATCTGTTTTTGAGGATATTGATCCATGAAAGTTTTAACACTGGCGATGATTTCTTCTGATGTTGAGTCTAATGTGGTTGTTCCTTGCTCGAAGTAGATGCGGCTGGCAATTTTGAGCGGATCTAGTTTCACAGTGCTGACGACTGACTCAACGCCGGGAATTTGCTTCAGGGACTGAGCAATTTTCTGTGAGTCGGCTGCCTCAATGACTGTTCCCTCTACTGTAACTTTGCGATCGCCATACCGACTAGAAATAGAAACGCCCGACAAGCGGTTCAAAACAGCGGTGATCCGCTGCACCTCTCCCGCCGTCAACACGGGATCTGGAGGTACATCTACAGCGATAATTTGATTGTCTAATTTCAGATTTGGTGCAGTTGAGGCGGCTATTTTGGCGGCTTTGGCCCGCAATTCTGGATTTGGCAATTTTCCGGTTAATTTGAGAGTGTTGCCCTCCACGTCGGCGTTTAAGCGGTAAACCGCTAATTCTGGGGTGGAGGCTAAAGCTAAAGCGGCATTTGTTGCAAGGGGACGCTCAATGCTCCGGCGGTGCTGATAAATTCCCCAAGGTGTTAAGATTAAGCCGATCGCTGCGATCGTCGCCCCGATCAGTACGAAGGGGGGTTTTTTAGATTTTTCCTTTTCCACCGGGTCGAATAAACTTTGGATGAACGGGTGCAGAGAGTCCGGTATAGTACCGGGATCGCCGTTAAACTCGTGAATTAATTTAGCGTAATTAAGGATCAGATTAGTAAGTGTTTGCCGGAGTTTGTTAATGAACGACTGTGGCGGTTCTCCTTTAATCACGACTGCCATGTAGCAGTATCCCGCTACTTCTAGCATTATTTTGGAGTCGCCGTATTCAATTAGATTGAGTTCAGAAATTTCTCCGGGCTGAACGATGCATTCGTTCACAAAGCTGCGAATAGCTGTGAGCATTCCTGCTACCATTTCCGCTTCTAACTGGTAATTGCCTGCGGGGTGTTGAACTTCGGAAATTACCAAGCCAGATGCCTTGTGAATTAACAATGCTGCTTGGACGGTAAAAGGTATTGATTCTCTGAGGATTAATTCAGCTTCGGAGACTCCTTGTACTTGGGAGCGAATTTTGCGCCCAACTCCTTCCATGCTTAAGCTATTTGAGACTTTTTCGTTGATAGTTTTAATAGCTTCTGCCATGTATTTAGAGATCGTACTGCCAATGACGGGATAGAGAGCATCCACCATAGAGTCGCGTTCGAGAGCGATTTGGGCTGTAATGGCTTTGCCCATTTCCGGGGCGAGGGCTTGGGCGATCGACTCTTGATCGAGGCGAATTTGCTCTTTTATCGCCAAACCCATTTCTGGGGCGATCGCCCGAGCAATATCCGCTGGCGAATTTTCTATTTGTTGAGCAAGTGCGTCGGGCAGTAACTCACCTATCGCCGAACTCATTGCTTGCCTGTTTTCCACAGTTTTAGCCCTAATCACTTCATCAATAATTGGGACTATCGCGTTAACAACTTCTTCTCTGGAATCGGCAATTTTGCGGCTGAGAATTTCTGCGATCCAAGGCAGCATTAGGGCGATCAGCTCTTGTGGATCGTAGATTTGGTGTTCCAGTTTTTCTAATTTAGAGTCGATGCTTGCTAGCAGATTGCACACCCCCGGCAAATCAGTTTCTGCTAGGAGATTTTTGACTTGCTCGATATCTGACATTTGCGAGCCAAAAATCAGATTTTGCAGCCTTCCCATCGCGCTGTCGGCTTCATTGAAGTCTTGTTTAATATCGCCTAAGATTTCCGATCGCTGCGATAGTGGTATCGGCTGTTCTTGCGACTGCCGCTTCGGTTCAATTGATGCCGCACTTGCATCTGCATATATTTTTTGGGATGGCTGCGAAAGTCCGGACACTGAGGAATTCGGATCGGTTGCTGCGGGTGGCGCGAGAGTTTGGGGAATGGGCGAATTCTCTACAGCGGTGTCGGAATCCGGGGATTTTGCGCCCTGTACGTACTGGGGAGAATCAGAAATTGTCAAGTCAGACAATGCTTGTAGCGACGGTGATTCTCTCTCCAAATCCGAAACATCTGCGGAAACATCTATAGTTTTAGCTGAGGAATAGTTTCTTTCCAGTTCAGAAGTGTTGAGTTTGTGAGTAGCGAACAGCAAATTTTTGGACTCGTCTGCAACAGCCGGGGAAGCAGTAGAATCGGGTTGGCAAGAGCCAGTTTCTGGCACGGCTGCAATTTCCTCTGGCTGTGCGGAGGAAATACCTAACAAATCCATCAACCCGCCGAGGGCTCCAGCTTGACTGTTTTTGCCACTGCTGCCAGTTGCGGGTTCGGGATTTTGCTGCGCTGCAATTCCCTCTGGCTGTGCGGAGGAAATACTTAACAAATCCATCAACCCGCCGAGGGTTCCAGCTTGACTGTTTTTGTCGCTGCTGCTAGCAGCTTCGGGTTCGGGATTTTGCTGCGCTGCAATTTCCTCTGGCTGTGCGGAGGAAATACTTAACAAATCGATCGACCCGCCGAGGGCCCCAGCTTGACCGTTTTTGCCGCTGCTGTCAGCTTCGGACTCGGGATTTTGCTGCTTTGAACCAGCAATAATTTTGAGATCGAATAACAGATTAAGCAAGGGGTCTAGCTGGGTTGCTGCCGAGGCAGCAGACTCGTCAGGTTTAGAAACAAAACCCTCTAGCTGATTTTCAACTTCTGGATTTTCTTTCGGTAAAGCCATGCGTTATTATCCGTGATGGTGGCGCTCCGGCAACAAAAATTCGTTATTTGACTTATTATCAGCAACGCCTTTAAGTTCGGGCACAAATTCTGTTCCTTTGAGTCTCATTCCTAGTTCAAACAGAATTTCTGCCATGTCATCTCTGGAAACTTTAACATCTCTGAGCATGGAAAAGCGTCGGTCTAGTTCTTCAAAAACCTGTGTTTTCAAAGTGCGGGTTTCTTCGGAGAGTCGCTCTCTGGTTTGGGAGAGTTCGTCGCGAATGGAACTGGTTTGATTGTCGATCGCCTCGTCGAGGGCTTCGATGGTGCTGGAGCATTTGCGGTTAACGCGATCGATTTGCTGCCGGAGGTCGGCGCTTTCTTCTTGCGTATTTAAGGTGAGCGATTTAACTTTCTTTTCTAACGAATCAACTGCCGCCCTCATTTCTGTGGACAGAACAGTTTTCACCTGTTCGATGCGAGCGTGCATATCTTGCTGCATCATCGACAAGTCGGAATCTATTTTGTCGAAGCGATTGTCGTATTCTCTAAGCTGCGCCCCGAAAATTATATCGCGAATCTGGTCAATATTTCCCAGGCGTTCGCGCATTTCTTCTTTAGTTATTTCGGCCATGATTTTACCTCGAATCTCCGAAAATTGTGAGCTTAAGAACTGTACTATATTTTGTGCTAAACTGCTAGTCTAACGGTTTGAGCAGGGTCAAAAGACGTGCTGCTGACTTTTACTGCGATCGTTGACAGTTGTCAGATACAGGGGCTTTTTGACTGGGGACAGATAGACTTTTGGATAGTCCCACCCCGAAAGTCGGGGATGAGATTCTTGAGAAGCTTAACTCTAAATCTGCTGAAATTCAGGTTCTTGGAGGCAATCATCAGAGCCACAACGAGGCTCCCCAAAATAGCGGTTTGCTATTCTTGCCTTGCAGCAAGCTCAGAAGAGCGCAGACATTCCTCCAGACAGCAAGGTAGGTTGTAAGCTCTTGTGCTGACTTTTCAATGATATCGCATATTGACAGTGCGTCATCCCAGAGGGCGTCGGCTACGGCAAAAAACGCGCGGGCGCGATCGCCCGTTATGTATAAGGTATTACTCAAAAGCTCGATCGAGTCACAGCAGTCCGAGCCGGATAGCACGAATAAAGCGGAACGCTCGAAGTGAGTTCCGGAAGCGAGCGAGACGATCGCACTATCAAAGACTTGGTCTTCGGGGACAGCACTATAAGAGCTTGCGGAAAGATACTTCCATCGGCATTCTTCCCCCCCTCTCCCCATTTCCCCCTCTCCCCTTCTCCCCCTCTTCCCATTTCCCCTCTCCCCTCTTTCCATTTCGCTATAAAAAAGCGTAGGGCCCGATCGACAGCGACCAGACCCAATAATATAAGAATCTTTGATTTTCTAACAAACGAGATGTGTTTCCGGTAGAGAACAATATGCTTACTAGGGTTTACAACTTGTGCAGCTTTACTTTTAATCCGCAAACACAATAAGTCTGACTCGACTGCGGTTTGGCTTGACTGCGCGATGGCAGTGCCGCCACTATTACAAGTTGTGTTCGGTTAATTTCGACCGCGCTTCGGAATTTAGACCGGAGACACCATGTCTATATCCTTGAACTTTGCTTCTAAATATAGCGACCTCCTGTTTCTTTCTGTCCCGGTGTCTATTGTTAAGTTAGCACGACCTTTCAAATGAGTAAAGCACTATTTGTAAAAGTTGATTGGTCTTTACATTACTAAGTATAATGATATAAATATCCACATAGATGTAAGTTAGGACTCACGCACTTGCCCGCAAAGAAACCGGGTTTTTTCACCGAGATTGAGGATTTTAAGCAACTATTCTGGTAGCAAAACCCGGTTTCTGGACACCCGTGCTAAATTCCTATAAATTCTATTGTTGCTACAACTTTACATACTTAAGTGTTTTTGTCATGTCTATTACTCCTAAGTCTCTCGGCGGTAGTCAAATCCGCCAAACATTCCTCGACTTTTACGCCCAGCGGGGACACAAAATCCTGCCGAGTGCTTCTCTAGTGCCCGAAGATCCGACAGTGTTGCTGACGATCGCCGGAATGCTACAATTTAAGCCGATATTTCTCGGACAGCGCACAGCCGAATCACCGCGCGCTACCACTTCGCAAAAGTGCATCCGCACCAACGACATCGAAAACGTCGGCCGTACCGCCCGCCACCACACGTTTTTTGAGATGTTGGGAAATTTCAGTTTTGGAGATTATTTCAAGAAACAGGCAATTGCCTGGGCTTGGGAACTTTCCACGGAGGTTTTCGGTTTACCTGCGTCCAATTTAGTTGTTAGCGTTTTCCGGGAAGATGACGAAGCTTTTGCGATTTGGCGCGATGAAATTGGCATTCCGGGCGATCGCATTCAACGCATGGGAGAAGCAGACAATTTCTGGCAATCTGGCCCCACAGGCCCCTGCGGCCCGTGTTCCGAGATTTATTACGATTTCCACCCAGAAAGAGGTGATAATATTGACCTCGAAGATGATAGCAGGTTTATTGAATTTTATAACCTGGTTTTCATGCAGTACAATAAGGATGCAGAGGGCAATTTAACACCGCTGCAAAATCAAAATATTGATACTGGGATGGGATTGGAACGGATGGCGCAAATCCTCCAGAAAGTCCCTAACAATTACGAAACAGATTTGATTTTTCCGATCGTCCAATCGGCGGCGGAAATTGCGGGAATTGATTACCACAATAGCGATGAAAATGTCAAGGTTTCGCTGAAAGTAATTGGCGACCACATTCGGGCTGTGGTACACATGATTGCAGACGAAATTCGCGCGTCGAATGTGGGGCGCGGTTACATTTTGCGTCGGTTGATTCGCCGGGTGGTGCGCCACGGGCGGCTGATTGGGATTCAGGGCGAATTTACGGTGCGGGTGGCTGAAAGTGCGATCGCCCTTTCGGAAGCTGCTTATCCAAATGTGCGATCGCGCGAGGCTCAAATTAAGGCGGAATTGGCAAGGGAAGAGGCGCAGTTTCTCAAGACTTTGGAACGGGGAGAGAAGCTGTTGGAGGAAATTATCAACAAGTTGCAGCAGCAAGGTCAAAATCAAATTGCAGGGCAAGATGCTTTTAAGCTTTACGATACCTACGGTTTCCCCTTAGAACTGACTCAAGAAATTGCCGAAGAACAGGGAATTACCGTCGATTTAGAAGGCTTTGAAGTGGCAATGGGAGTGCAGCAAACTACCGCTCAAAACGCTCATCAAACAATCGATTTAACCGTGCAGGGTTCCTTGGATAAGTTGGCTGAAACAATCCAGGGTACAGAGTTTGTTGGCTATACTAAATTGTCGAGTTTAGCTGAAATCAAAGTTATCTTAGTTGACGGCCAAACTGTGGAATCAGCAGAGGCGGGAACCGAGGTACAAGTTGTGTTGAACCAAACGCCGTTTTATGCTGAATCCGGCGGACAACTTGGGGATAAAGGTTATTTGCAAAGCGGAGAAAATGGTGATGGTTTGTTGGTGAGAATTGATGATGTGAAGAAGGAGTCGGATTTCTTCGTGCATTTCGGCTTTGTGGAACGGGGAACCATAAAAGTTGGCGATAGTTTGACTGCGAAAATTGACAATAGCGGCCGCCGCCGAATTCAAGCCAACCACACAGCAACTCACTTATTACAATCAGCTTTGCGAAAAATTGTAGACGATTCGATTTCCCAAGCGGGTTCCCTGGTATCGACAGAAAGATTGCGATTTGATTTCAATTCTCCGCGCGCTGTCACAGCAGAAGAGTTGCAAAAAATTGAGGACTTAATTAATAGTTGGATTGCCGAAGCCCACGCTGCGGAAGTTGCCGAAATGCCGATCGCCCTTGCGAGAGAAAAAGGCGCGACAGCCATGTTTGGCGAGAAGTACGGCGACGTAGTGCGAGTAATCGACTTTCCCGGCGTTTCCATGGAATTGTGCGGGGGGACTCACGTCAGCAATACGGCTGAAATCGGGCTGTTTAAGATTGTTTCCGAAGCGGGCGTTGCGGCTGGTACTCGCCGGATTGAGGCGGTTTCGGGCCAGGCTGTGTTGGATTATTTGAACGTGCGGGACAGAGTTGTGCGCGATTTGGGCGATCGATTTAAGGCGAAACCCGAAGAGTTACCCAACCGGATTACTAATTTGCAGAATGAGTTGAAGGATACTCAGAAGCAGTTGGCTGCTGCAAAGTCGGAATTGGCGATCGCAAAATCTGACCAGTTGTTAAATGCGGCTGAGGCGATCGGTAATTTCAAAATCATTGTAGCTCAATTGGGAGATGTCGATGCAGAAGCGCTGAAAACTGCGGCGGAAAGGTTGCAGCAAAAATTAGGAAATGCTGCGGTTGTTTTGGCTTCGGTTGCTGATGTTGATAAGGTAAGTTTGGTGGCTGCTTTTAGTCCCGAAGTTAATCGGAAGGGATTGCAAGCTGGCAAGTTTATTGGGGGAATTGCTCAACTTTGCGGCGGTAAAGGCGGCGGGCGGCCGAATTTAGCTCAAGCTGGGGGACGTGATGCTAGTAAGTTGCAGGAAGCGTTGGATTGTGCCCGCAATTTGTTGGTTGAAGCGTTGGGTAATTAGGAAAAAATCTGGCAGAAACCCGGCGGTTTAAAGAGACTGTTGGCGAATGTCTGAGGGGTAAAACCCCTCAGACATCGCCATGCTGAAATAGGCAAAATGATTGTGCGACCATACACCATATTAAATAATTTATTATGACTCTTCACCCACGCGACTGGTCATTGATTCCAGAAATGACAGCCTCCGTAGCACGAACCTCCTTTCCCAAAGGAAACCCATATATGAAAATGCGCGACGAACTCGGAGTGTTGTATCAAGATGCTGACTTTATCACCTTGTTTCGAGCCGACTGTGGTCAAAGTGCTTTATCACCTGGACAATTAGCATTAATCAGTGTGATGCAATTTGCAGAGGGATTGACAGATAGACAAGCAGCAGAAGCGGTGAGAAGTCGTATAGATTGGAAGTATGCTCTCTCGACTAGAAATTACTGATAGCGGCTTTGATTATTCAGTTTTAAGTGAGGGTCGAAGTCGGTTAATTGCTGCGGGACGTGAAAGTCAATTACTCGATCAAATGTTAGCACATTTTATCGATAGGGGATGGCTCAAAGCCAGAGGGAAAGCCAGAACTGACTCAACTCACGTAATCGGAGCCATCCGTAAAATGAACCGCCTAGAATGCGTTGGAGAAACTTTACGTCATGCCTTAAATCAACTAGCCACCGTGGCGGATGAATGGTTATTAAGCGTAGTAGATCGGGATTGGTCTGAGCGTTATAGCATCAGATTTGAGCAGTATCGCTTGCCTTCATCTGAAACTGAAAAACAAAAGTTGCTATTGACTATTGGCTGTGATGGTCATCATTTGTTGTCAGCTATATACCAATACGGTTTACTTAAGGGTTGGGAGGCTTTAAAATATTAAAAACACGAGGATTCATTTTTATTCCAGTACCTCTGTGTTTAACTTTTTTGGATTTAAATTTTGAAACTAGTTTTTTGACAACTCTTGGGTTGTTTCTCTCAACTCTTTGTGGCAAAGTCGCATCAAGAATTTCCAACTTCAACCAAGTAAAAAAAAAGGGATTTCTTGTGCTTCTAGCCGCTGAAATTTTGGAACAGCACGACGAATAACTCGTAATGTACCGGTGAAAGAAATACTTAAGTACTGTAGTTTAGACTAAAAAATGAGCGCAGCTAAAAGTAGCCACCTTTGAATCTCAGGCAAGCTGTTGCTCAAAAATTCAAAAAGTAGAAGATTAAATAGCTAATCTTGAAGACTTTTTGCGCCGAGAAACCCGTTTTTTGACAGTGGGATAGCACGGTGCCTTGGTACGTACCCTTCCTTTTTCCCAACCGGGGGATTTTCCCCTCTGTTTAGGCATTTTTGCAGGAGTACCAATGTCAACTAAAAGCGAAAACATTGATTGAGCAACACGTCCAGGGGTTAAATTGATAGTAGCAGATTGCCAAGGCAGTCTATTCTCGATTACTAAATCCCTAGCTAGCCAGAGTTGCCAACTCATCAATGGCATTAAATC
>NZ_JAHRFA010000093.1:0-25303 GCF_020883045.1 Microcoleus sp. CAWBG58
GGTCTGGTAATTGGGAAAATGCTTCTACAATTGCTAGCGTACTCATAAATAATAAGTTAGAGTGAATCCGACTTCTACACTCTAAACCTAAACCCTGCCTACTGTCCAGAACGAAATAGCCCTGGTCATGATGGAGTGTGGAATCTATTTAATCAAATTGGGACTAGAGAACAAAGAAGAGAGGTACTAGATTGGTATCAGGGGAATAGAAAATTTACATAAAGTAGGAGGTTCGCTCAAATGACTGAGGAGAGCGCTTTCACAAACTGTGGGAAGGGTCAACATTAGAAGCTATAGCCGAATTTGTAGGAGTTACGAGTAAAGGGAGTGAAAAGTTCCAGAAATATCTGCTAAAACATCAATCAAGAATCCCAGATTACCAAAATTATCTTTATTCAGGGCATTGACATTGGTTCGGGAGCTGTAGAGTCTTTAATAAAACAGATTGGAGCAAGAATTAAGATTGTAGGTGCACAGTGGAACGAAAAAAATGTGCCTCAAATTTTAAGACTGAGATGTGCATATTTAAATAACCAGATCAAACTCGGTACTTCTGCTTAGTTAAAAAGTGGGATGCTCCCTACAGGACTTGTGCAAAAAATGGAAAACCCAGCCCTTAAAATTGCAGCGTTCTGGGTGCAACGACAAAGTTTTCTCATTAATTCACAAGTCCTATCTCAGTTTTTCTTCGTCTCAATAAACTTTTTATTATTTACCTTTGGACTCAGAAACATCTGCAATCAAATCATCTTTATCAACTTTTGGAACAAAATCAGGCCGTTCTTTGGATTCCCAACCCGGGGGGCGCTTGGAATTATACCACGCAATGGAGCCGATACTAACCGCAGCGACAAATCCAACACCAAGAACTGCGATCGGAATCATTAGGTTGTTCTCTACCATTTGGTTCAAATCCTTATTTACTGTACTTCTCTAGTATTTTATGTGCTATTGGCGATCGTGCAATATATCCGAAGACTGAAAATTTGAGTGAATTGCAGCCATAATACTTAGAGATTGAAATTAGAAATCCCCTTTATGCCGCTGTTGTCGATCGCACTTCTGTTAGCCGCTAGTTTCGCCCTCGGCGCTTTGCCACTTACTCGCTGGGCGGTGCGGCTGCTGGGCGGTAAAGATTTGAGGCGGTTGGGCACGGGGAATGTGGGGGTGTCGGCTGCTTTTATTCACGGGGGGAAGTTGGCGGGAATTGCTGCGGTGTTGGCGGAAATTGCCAGGGGTATTCTGCCGGTTTTGGCGGGGAGATTTTGGTTTCCTGATTCACCTGCGATCGCCCTGTTAATTCCTCTGGTTGCGGCCAGATATGCGATCGCCCGAGGTGGAGGCGTGACTAACGCTGTTTGGGGTCTTTTGGTATTTTCGCCGCCGGTGGCTCTCTCATCGGGTATTTGGGGGCTGCTGGTGTGGGGTTTGGCACGGCGGTGGTGGCAAAAGGGCGATCGGGCGAGACTCTTTGCTTCCCGCTGCGGCTGTTTGTGCACGCCCATCTGGGTTTGGGTGTGGCGTCAATCTTTGCCGGAATTTTTAGCAGCAGCAGGATTGGGAGTTTTATTAGCTGCAATTAATCTCAGTCAGGGTGATGATATGGCTTTATCTAAATCGGAAAAATTGTTTTCTCTGGATGACTCGTTGGATGCTGCAATCTGCGGCGATAAAGCTGCCAGATTGTCTCAACTAAAACGAGCTAATTTTAACGTACCTTCGGGTTGGATATTGTTGAATGAATCGGGCATTGGGCATCGGGCATCGGGCATCGGGGATGGAGGAAATGCTGAAGAATTGTCAATTTCTGATGCTTTAATCGAAAATCTAAAATCCAAAATCCAAAATCGGATGATTGTACGCTCTTCTGCTGCGGGAGAAGACGGCGATTTTAGTTCCGCCGCCGGACAATATCAAACAATAGGGCCTGTTTCCACTGAAGCAGAATTAATTGATGCAATTAACCGCTGCCGCCAGTCTTATTGGACTTCTGAAGCTGTTGCTTACCGCAGAGAACGACAACTCCCCGATACGCAAATGGCTGTTTTAATTCAGCCTTATATTGAGGGCAAAGTTGCGGGAGTTATGTTCAGCCGCAATCCTTTAGATGGAGGTTACCAGATAATTATTGAAGCTTTGCCGGGAGGTGCTGAATCTGTTGTCGGCGGACAAGTTACTCCGGTGCATCTGGAAGTTGATTTTACTGGGTCGGAAACTTTAGAACAAAATTTAAGCGAAATTGAAATTAGTTCAATTATTGACAAAAAAATTATAGCTGAATTAGTCAAACAAGCACAAGCTATCGAAGCTTTTTTTCACGGCATCCCGCAGGATATTGAGTGGAGTTGGGACGGGGAAAAAGTTTGGATTTTGCAAAGCCGTCCGATTACTAATTTGCAGCCGTTTTGGACTCGCACTATTGCCGCTGAAGTGATTCCTGGTGCAATTCGCCCGCTAACTTGGTCGATTAATCGGCCGCTCACTTGCGGGGTTTGGGGAGAGATTTTTCGGGTGGTTTTGGGCGAGAAAGCTGCTCATCTAAATTTCAACGAAACGGCGACTTTGCTGGGTTCTCACGCTTATTTCAATGCGACTTTGTTGGGCGAAATCTTTCGGATGATGGGATTGCCGGAGCAGGGTTTGGAATTTTTGCTCAGAGGGCAGAAGATGGGTAAGCCGCCTTTGGGGAAGATTTTGCCTTCTTTGCCGGGTTTGTGGCGTCTGGTGCGGCGGGAACGGGCGCTGAATGCAGAATTTAAGGGCGATCGTACTTCTATTTTTTTACCAGCAATCGAAAGTCTGGAGAAGTCAGAGAAGGAAGAAGGAAGAAGGAAGAGGGAAGAAGGAAGAGGGAAGAATGAAGAAGGAATATTAATTCCCAATGCCCAATTCCCAATGCCCAATGCCCAATTCCCAATTCCCCATGCCCAATGCCCCATGCCCCATGCCCAATTACCCATGCCCAATTACCAAGATTTAAGGAAGTTGTTGGATAAATCTGAGCAAATTCAGGAGTGGCTGAAGCCGATTACTTACTACAATATTATAGGGCCGATCGGGCTGGCAATTCGCAAAGCAATTTTTCGGGTTCCCGATGAATGGCTTGACAATGAAAATGCTCCTGAAATTGCTTCGGTACGAGCTTTGCAGCAGTTGGCTGACAAGTTGCGAGAAGCTGCAATTTCGGAATCTGAGGAAACTATTTCAACTGCACAATTAACACGGGTATTTGCCGAAAGTTCGGGTTTGCAAGCAGAGTTTTCGCAGTGGCTGGATAGTTACGGATATTTGAGCGAGGTGGGGACGGATATTGCTGTTGCTACTTGGCGCGAACAACCGGAAGTTTATCAAAAACTGTTAGTGAATATGGCTCTTAAATCTGCTGTAACTAATTCAGCAGAAAAGGGCAAATTAAGCTTGACTTTTTGGCAGAAGTGGCGGCTAGATAAGTGTCGGGAAAGAGCGATCGTCAAAAATGAAATTAGCGAAATCTACGCGCGGTTGTTGGCTGATTTGCGCTGGACTTTTTTGGCAATTGAAGCTTGCGGATTGGAAATGCAGGTGTTTCAGGAACCAGGAGATATTTTTTATCTGGAATTTGGGGAGATTCAGCAGTGGATTCGAAGCGGTGCGAGTGTTTCTTTTCAGGAGACGATTGCACTGAGGCGCGATCGCCTGTTAGCCGATCGCGATCGCCCGATTCCCCCTGTAGTCTACGGCAATCTGCTGCCGAATTCTCAGAAAAGGTCGATCGAACTTGCAGAATCCGCAACTAATATCATGCAGGGAATTCCGGCAAGTATCGGCTGCGTCGAAGGCTTTGTCAAAATTTGCCGCACCGCGAACACAGATTTAGGCGAAAGTGCGATCGCCGTTGTGCCATACACTGATGCAGGTTGGGCACCGCTGCTATTAGGCGCAACAGCAATTATCGCCGAAGTTGGCGGCCAACTATCTCACGGAGCAATTATCGCCCGCGAGTACAAAATTCCCGCAGTCATGAATATTGCTGAAGCGACAACTCGGCTGCGAGACGGTCAAAAAGTCCGAGTTGATGGCTATCTCGGCACCGTAGAATTGCTCGAATAAACTGGTTTGTAGTAAGGACTTTAGTCCTTATTGACTAAAAACTTAAGAGAGGACTGAAGTCCTTACTAAAAACTTAAGAGAGGACTGAAGTCCTTACTACAAACCTTCAGAGAGGACTGAAGTCCTCACTACAAACCTTCAGAGAGGACTGAAGTCCTCACTACAAACCTTCAGAGAGGACTGCTAATTTCTTACTACAAACCTTCAGAGAGGACTGCTAATTTCTTACGCTTTCAAGAAATTCTCGACAACATAGTTGCCCACCTTTCTACCAGAACTCAAACCATCTACGTTAGCAGTCATGAAATGGATGCCTCCGTAAATGCGACTCATGCCCGATTCGTCAGCAGCTTGGGCAAAGTTGTCATAAGTTCGCAAACTGTTGACAGTTTTATCTCCCTTATCCGCAAAGCCGTAATCCGAACCGAATACAGCATTCATAACAGGCTCTGCCGCACCGCTAAAGGTACTGTGGCCCGACGTGTACTCGGGGAAAGGCGGAGTATTTATCAGCGGAGCCCACGCAGCATCAATCGTCGTATTTGGGTTGTTATCTTTGTCAGCTTGGCGGATAGCTGTCACAGGCCGCCACAAATTGTACTGATACTTGGCATCCCACGAGGTAATCGCTGCATCGGCCACCGCCATATTCAACAGTGCGAACAAGCGGGCGTTATCTTCCAAAGAGTTACCCGCTAGGGCTGCTGCTTCTTGGGCGATTTGGTTCCAGTGGCCCGGAGGTGTAAAAGTACCGGCGCCGTTGGCCCAGAATTTGGCGATCGCAGTTTGATCTGGCGTGCGCGTTAAGCTGTCACTTTTGCCGATTTCTTTGACTTCGTTAAATTCCGCTGCGTACTTGGTGCTATCCAGGGCGGGCGGGCCCGACGGGCGGAACTGAGAACCGCTAGTCATCGCAAACGGAGTCACATCCGGCCACTGTGGCGCCAGGGCCGCAGCTAGGGCGGGGGGAGTGGACACCCAACTGCCGAGGTCTGTTTTGGCCGTGTACGGCACGACTTTGCTGGCGCCATCTGTACTCCGCAAAGCGATAATTCGATCGGCAACCTGTTGTCCCAGGGCGATACCGTCGTTTTTAGCTTTACCGTCGGGGATTTTGGCTAGAGACGATGCGTATGTTTCATTGAATTTGACTGCTTGGGCTGGATAGAGACTGAGTAAAACGCGGTGGGCGGAGGCTGCGGTGGCGGCTTCTGGTGACGCGCCCGCTGGTGCATCGATGCTGACTTTGTAAGGGGTATATTTTTTGGTGATTGAGTTAACAGAGTCGTAAACGGCTGCCTGAACCATTGCCATGTTGCGGGAGGCCAAAGGAGGCGCGGTGCTGGCTGTCCGCACGGCGTCGAGTAAGGCGCCGTTCCAGTCTGTGACGGCGTTTCCCGATATAAAGGTTGTGAAGTTGCTGCTGCTGATGCTGCTGCTGTTGACTCCTTGCAATACTGCTAAATACTCGCCCGTGAGTTTGTCTTGAATTACGGCGCTGTTGCTGTTGCTGCCCGTCCCTTGCTGGATATTTAAATCGTTAAAAGTCAGGCCGTCTAGCAATCGAATTTTGTCATTTCCGTTGCCGAAATCGGCGATAAAGTCGGCTGTGGCTACAGTTGAACCGCCGCTGCCTTTACTGATGGCAAATATATCGTCGCCTTCGCCGCCGGTCATGCTATCGCTGCCTGCGCCGCCGTAAATGGTGTCGTTGCCGGATTCGCCAAAAATTAGGTCGTTGCCTTTGCCTCCCCAAATCATGTCATTGTCTGCGCCGCCGAAAATGGTGTCGTTCCCTTGATCGCCGCAGATTTTGTCTTTCCCTGCATCGCCTGCGAGAAGGTCGTCTCCGCTGTTGGCGTAAAGTATGTCGTTGCCATCCAAGCCTTTAAGTGTGTCGCTTTGGGTGGTTCCTTCGAGGTAGTCAAATTTAACACTTGGGGTTAGGGATGCCATGATTATTTATTGGATATTAAGATTAAACTTGCTGAATTTGTATTGTCGGTAGATGCTTGGGTCTGTTTGTTGTTGGTTTAAGCTTAATCAACTTTATGGCTCGACTGTAAACACCCTAACGGAACTTTATTAAATCTTTAAAATATAACTGGTTCTTTATGAAGTTTTGCACAATTGAACTAGGTAATAACACAAGCATTAAAACTGCATTAAAACTATCTTTTTGTTAATTCTTTACAAAATGAGTATAGTTTTTAAAGTTTAGATAAAGATGTTTGTGAAATCATAAAAGCAACAAATTGTATAGTTACGTAAGTAAATATTTATTAAGCACTTCTCAAAGCTGCGATCGGATCGAGTTTGGCCGCCTGACGCGCCGGGATCACGCCGAAGAAGAGACCGACGCCACCGGAGACGCTGACGGCAAGGGCGATCGCCACGGGTGAAATTCCAGCTTGCAGAGGAGTAAAATTACCTACAAGCAAGATGCCTCCGACTCCTACGCAAGTCCCAACGATCCCTCCGGCGGCAGATAAAATTACAGCTTCGATAATGAATTGAAACAAGATATCGTGTTGGGAAGCCCCGATCGCCTTTCTGAGCCCAATTTCCTGAGTGCGTTCGCTGACGGAAACTAGCATGATGTTCATAATCCCAATGCCGCCGACCAACAGCGAAATGCTAGCAACAGCAGTTAACATCAGAGTCAGGGCCCCGGAAATCGATCCCATTGTCGCCATTAAATCTTTCTGATTTCTGACAGTAAAGTCATCTTCTGTGGTAATCTTGTGCCGCAATCTCAGCAAGTTTTCCACCTGAAATTGAGCGGCATCCATTTTCGACTCATCTTGAATCGAAATAAACAGCGAAGTGACAGCTAAACCGTAGGGAGACTTGCGCCCGACAATGCGGTTGGCCATTGTGGCGATCGGCACAACCGCCGAGTTATCATAATTCGTACCAAAAGATGTCCCTTTGGACGCAAATACTCCAATTACTTTCATGCTGACATTTTTGATTCGCACTTGTTCGCCGAGGGGATTGGTATTAGCAAACAGTTTCTGGGCCAATTCTGAACCGAGAATCACAACTTGATTGTTTTGTTTGACATCGAGTTCGGTCAAAAATCGCCCTTTAGCCATTTCAAAGTTTCTGACAGTCAGAAATTCTGGAATTGTGCCAAAAATCAGAGACGAGACATTTTTATTGCTGTAGCGCACAATCTCCGAACTGTTGAGTTCCGCAGAGACGCCTTGCACCGACGGGACTTGAGTTGCGATCGCCTTACCATCTTCTACTATCAGCGTTTGGGGTGCATTTCTAATCGAACTTCGGCTAGCATTAGGCACTCCAGGTCTCACAATCAATACATTTGTACCCAGAGATTGAACTTGTCCTGCTACAAATTTTTGCGCGCCTTCTCCAATGCCAATCATCGCAATTACCGAGGCATTTCCGACAATCATCCCAATCATTGTCAAGCTGCTGCGAGTTTTGTTTGCTAGCAGTGTTTGACCGGCCATTTTAACACTTTCAATAAAATTCATAATAGGGGAATTGGGAATTGGGCATTGGGAATTGGGCATTGGGAATTATCACCACTGCAAATTAAGAGGGCGGGCACGGGGGCGCCGCCCCTACAAACTGTCAACAGCCAACTGTCAACTGTCAACTGTCAACTGTCAACTGATTAAGCACTTCTCAATGCGACAATCGGGTCTAATTTAGCAGCTTGTTTTGCCGGTACAACGCCGAAGAATAAGCCGATACCGCCAGAAACACCAACCGCAAGGGCGATCGCCACTGGAGACACACTAGCTTGCAGAGGAGTAAAAGCAGACACTAACAAAACGCCACCAATACCAAATCCAGTACCGATCGCGCCACCAGCAGCCGACAAAATCACAGCCTCAATCATAAACTGAATCAGAATATCCTGAGGAGAAGCACCGATCGCCTTTCGCAGTCCAATTTCCTTAGTACGTTCGGTAACAGAAACCAGCATGATATTCATAATTCCGATGCCGCCCACAAACAGCGAAATTGCCGCCACAAAAGCCAACATCAGAGTCAAAGCACCAGTAATGCTGCCCAAAGTCTTCATTAAATCCTTCTGATTTCGGACAGTAAAATCATCTTCCTTAGTAATATTGTGGCGCAAGCGCAGCAAATTTTCTATTTGAAATTGCGCCGCACTCATTAACTTCTCATCTTTCACAGAAACCGAAATAAATGTTACCTTAGTACCGTAGGGAGACGAGCGACCGACAATGCGGTTAGCCATCGTTGTTAGCGGCAAATAAACATTCATATCTTGATTGTCACCAAAACTCGAACCCTTAGACTGCATCACTCCAATCACTTGAAAAGTTGCGTTTTTGATGCGAACATATTGACCGACAGGCTGAGTATTGCCAAACAATTGTTCAGCAGCTTCTGAACCTAAAGCAACTACATTTTCTTGTCTTTCTAAATCTAGCTTGTTTAAAAAACGACCTTGACCAACATCAAAGCTTCTCACCGGCAGAAACTCAGGAGTAGTTCCGACAATCGAAGATGAAACGTTTTTATTGCGGAAAGTAACGATTTGACTGTCATTGAGAGTTGGTGCGACTGCTTCGACAGAAGGGACTTGAGAGGCGATCGCCTCTGCATCATCCAAAACCAAAGTTTGAGGAGGAATCACGGGGCGACTTTGGGCATCAGGACTTCCGGGAATGATAAACAGCAAATTTGAACCCAGAGAGTTAACCTGTCCCGCAATATAGGTTTGAGCTCCTTCGCCAATACCAATCATCGAAATTACGGAAGCATTACCGATGATAATTCCTAACATCGTCAAGCTGCTGCGTAACTTATTTGCCGTCAAAGTTGTGACGGCCATTTTGACGCTTTCAATAATATCCATGAGTCTATTTTAGATTGTAGATTTTGGATTTTAGATTGGGGAATGGGGAATGGGGAATGGGGAATGGGGAATGGGGAATGGGGAATGGGTAAACTTAAGATTTAAACCCATAATAAATATCGCTTGTAATCGAGTCTAGATACCCCTAAATCCCCCTTAAGAAGGGGGACTTTGAGCGCTTCTTGTCCCCCCCCTTACCCACTTAATAAGGGGACTTTGACTGCTCTTGTCCCCCCCTTGTTAAGAGGGACTTTGACTGCTCTTGTCCCCCCCTTGTTAAGGGGGGTTAGGGGGGATCTCCGGGTTGAAAAACACCCTAGGGCGATCGACAAAAATAATGCCCTGTTTGGCCGATACCCGATGCCCTATTCCCAATGCCCTACTTCTGATTCTTAATAATATCCTCCAACTTTTTACCAGCAGGAAGTTCAGTAAACACCCGATCGCCCGCCTTAGCACCCTCTAAAATCTGAATCTTGTTACCAATAGTCGATCCAACCGTCACCGGCTTAAACTTCGGCTGCTGTTTCTCATCGGGAACCAGCACACCCGTTTGCCCTTTATTAGTTACAATCGCCACAGTCGGAACAACCAAAGCATTGCTCAATTTTTGACCGACAAATTTCAAGTCAACATTCATCCCCGACTGCAAGAAATCCTTACCAGTGTCAATGGCGACGCGGACTTGAAACAAAGTCACATCCCGTTCTTTCACAGCTTCGGGCGCAATCAATTTAACCTTGCCTTTAAACACTTTATCGGGATAAGCATCGGCGACAATTTCAACAACTTGACCCGGTTTTATTTGACTGATATCAGCCTCGGGAACTTTCGCTAAAACTTCCACATCTCTAGCGAGAGCCACAATCGATGTTGAAGTTGCCGAAGTCGCTTCCGAAGCCGAAGTTGCTGGGGTTACAAAAGCTCCTTGGATGGCATACCGTTGGGTAATAACTCCTGCAAAAGGAGCGCGAACTTTTGTATCTTCTAACTGCACTTCTTGGAAGCGGACTTGAGCCTGAGCTTCAGCTAAATCAGCTTTAGCCGAAGCTATTTCTTCCGGGCGAGCACCGTTTTCTTGTACGGCTAATTGGCTTTTTGCTTCAGCAACTGCTGCTTCGGCTTTGGCGATTTCTTCTGGACGGTTGCCGTTTTCTGTTTGTGCTAATTTACTTCTAGTTTCAGCAACTTCTGCCTCGGCTTTGGTAATTTCTTCCGATCGCGTGCCGTTTTGCAACTGCTTCAATGCTTGCTGTTCGACTTCCACAGCAGCTTGCAGTTGCTGGATTTGCGACTCCCGACTTTCTTGTAATTGTTGGAGGCGTTTTTGGGCTTCTGTTACCTTAGCTTTGGCAGTGCGATTTTCCTTGATCAGTTCATCGAGTTTATCTTGAGCAAGAGCACCTTCTTGGACTAACGGGCGGTTGCGTTCCACCCGCTGAGCTGTTAATTCGGCTTGAGCTTTACTCGATTCAATTTGCGTTTGTGCTTGGGCAATTTCTTGTTTGACACTGCCAGTTTGAGCGTCTGCTAAACGAGCTTGAGCTTGGGCTAAACGAGCTCGCCCTTGGCTGACTTCTTCCACGCGACTGCCGGCTTTGAGTTGCTGCAAGCGGGCTTGAGTTTGCTCTAAGCGGGCTCTGGCTCCTGCAACTTCTTCGACGCGGCTGCCGGCTTGGAGTTGCGCCAGAGTAGCCTGGGCTTGCTCTAAGCGCGCTCGGGCGCTGGCGATGTCTTCCGATCGATTTCCGGCTTCAATTTTGGCAAGTTTCGCTCGAATGCTGGCTTCGCGGGCCTTGGCTTGAGCGAGTTGAGCTTCCACATCGCGGCTTTCCATGCGGGCCACGATTTGTCCTGCTTCGACGCGATCGCCCTGTTCGACAAATAACTCTGCGATCCGGCCGGAGCCTTTGGGGCTGAGATTCACGCGCTGTACGGGTTGTACCGTCCCGCTCGACGTAATCCGCACCGTCAGGTTTTGCGCTTCCACCGGCACTGTCATCGCTGCGATCGCATCTACTTTCGGCTGCGATCGACTTTTTGATATATATATGGTAGTCGGTACAGCTAGCAACCCGGCTGCAACCAAACCGATCGCCCACCGCGGCATCTTCCGCGCGGCTTTTTTCGGGGATTGCTTTTGGGCGGTTTTTTTATCTGCAATTTTAGTCTCTGGGGCCTTGGTGTCTGCAATCTGAGTATCTTCCACCTTGACCTGAGCAGTTTCCTTTTTGGGGCTAACGATCATACCGACTCACCTAATTAAATCTCAGGATTACCTTAAGGGTAAAATTTTTTCTGATGCGCGGCATCGTCTTTCAGACTCATCCGATCGGGTGATTTAAAAAAAGTTCCCCAACCAGCACCTGTAAACAATTATAGCTAATCTTTGCAACTTATTAAATAATGTTAAGTTTTTTCAGTCTCAAGAGGCGAGCTCAAACTTCGATCGCGCTCAACTGACTTTCTGCGGGGGCGGGCTCTGCCGCGTGGGCGATCGGCTTCCAGTAAGTCGTGGGTTGTCTTGTAGGGCGATCGCACAGTGCGCGCCTCGTAACGACACAGCATGAAGACGCTGACTATCATAAACCCGTTTGTCGATCGTACCCTGTCCAAGTCGTGAATATCTATGTGCCCTGTGCGCGCAACAGGTTAAAATATTTTCCAAATCCGTTAAAAATGGAAAAGCCCAAACGTCACTAACCTCACCCTACAAGGATGAGGCTTGAAAAAGGAAGGCTTACCACCTTCTAAACTCAAGACTAAAACCGTGTCTAGCCTGCGTCCTTAAAAGACAGACTGAACTGCTTGGGAGTGGTGTCCCGCAAGACGTTAAGAATGCTTCCCTAGTTTTTAACCCCTCTGGTAGTCAGTGGCGAAGGGAAATATACACCTAGAAATAGGATTTACCGTCAATGTTTGTGCCCGTTGTGGATAGCGAAAATAGACCGTTAATGCCAACGACTCCAAGTCGCGCAAAGCGTTGGATGCGCTCAGGTAAGGCGACACCATTTTGGAAGAAAGGGGTCTTTTGTGTTCGACTAAACGTAGAACCCTCTAACACTGATCGCCAGCCCATTGCGGTAGGAATCGATCCCGGCAGCAAGCGTGAAGGATTTACAGTTAAATCCAAATCGCATACCTACTTAAACATTCAAACCCATGCAATCGATTGGGTAAAAGACCATGTTGAAGTAAGGCGAAATATGCGAAGTGCGAGGCGGTTTCGCAACACGCCGTGCCGTCAAAACCGAGCTAACAGGTTGGTCAACAAAAATCGTATACCCCCATCTACTAAGGCGAGATGGCAGTGGAAGTTAAGGATAGTTAACTGGCTAACGTTGATGTTTCCAATATCGACAATTGTTGTGGAAGATATCAAAGCGAAGACCTGGAAAAACGTAGGCAAGTGGAACCTATCGTTTAGTCCTCTTGAAGTAGGCAAACACTGGTTTTATTCTGAGATTAGAAAGATTGCCCATCTTGAGACTAGAGCGGGAAATGATACTTACAAAATGCGTCAAAATTTAGGACTCAAAAAATCCAAACAGAAACTTTCAAACAAGTTTGAAGCACATTGTGTTGATTCTTGGGTATTAGCTAATTGGTACGTGGGAGGACATATTCAACCCGACAACACTAAGCTAATTGAGATTGTCCCCCTTGAATTTCATCGCAGACAGCTTCATCGCTTGCAACATTCCACAGGTCATATTCGCACCCGATATGGCGGAACCTTGAGTGTTCTTTTTAAGCGCGGTTCAGTCGTCAAACACCCTAAATACGGATTTTGTTACGTTGGCGGTTGGCAAGAATCCCCAACAAAGAAATACCCGTACCGGAAAACAATTAGCTTACACGATTTAAAAACTGGTAAGCGTCTAACTCAAAAAGCATCGCCAAGTGAATGTAAATTTTTGTCCTACAACTCGTGGCGTATTGCGAATTAAATTGTAAAGCCGTCCTAAAAGGACGGGATTTCCAACCCATTTTTCTGATGAATCGTCCTCAAAGCGTTACAGTTCTGGCAATCTTACAGTTAATTAGTGGCATCTTCAGTCTGCTTGACGGCTTGTTCATCTTACTTTTTGCAGGCGTTTTAGGCGGTCTCGGCGCGGTTGGATTCGGTGCAAAAGTTGGCACTGTCATCGGCGGCTTCATTGCAATTTTTTCGGCGATCGCGATAATTATCGGAATTATTTCCCTAGTCTTAGCATGGGGTTTGCTTCAACTAAAAAAATGGGCTTGGACTGGAACATTAATTATCCATGTCATCGCCGTCGTCGCGCAAATTGCCAAAATGTTGGGTAGTGCAGGTGCAGCAGTCAATTTTCTATCTCTGGGTTTTGCAGCAGCTAGCATTTACTACCTGTTACAGCCGGATGTTAAACAAGCATTTTCTGTTTAATAATCTATACCTGACTCTTTCAGTCCGCGCAGGCGGACTTTGTTTGTGTAGATGCGATTTCAATCGCCGAATCCGATCTATTCTAATTAACGGTACTGAATTCTCGGGTCAAAAAAAGCATAGGAAATATCAACCGCCAGATTGATCAGTACAAAAGTCACAGCCACAAATATTACTCCTCCTTGCACAATTGGGTAATCCCGCGTCAGGATACCGCTGTAAACCCAGGAACCAATTCCCGGCCACGAGAAAATTGTTTCAGTCAAAATTGCCCCGCCCAAAAGCGTGCCGAACTGCAAACCTATAGTTGTGACGATCGGCAAAAACGCATTTTTCAAAGCGTGTCTCAAAACCACCCAAAATTCCGGCAATCCCTTAGCCCGCGCCGTGCGGATGTAATCTTGCGCCAGCACTTCCAGCATTGCAGCACGAGTAATTCGAGCGATAATCGCCAAGGGGATTGTTCCTAAAGTTAAGGCTGGGAGTACGAGGTGGGCGATCGCATCTCGAACAGCCACCAAATCCCACCTCAGCAAAGCATCCAAAACATAAATACCCGTAATTGGCTGAAAACCAAACCCCAAATCAACACTAATTCGCCCGCTAGGAGGCAGCCATTTCAGATAAACAGCAAACAAATAAATCAACATCAATCCCAACCAATAGACTGGTAAAGATACGCCAATCAAAGAACCGCTCACCGTCAGATTATCCAGCCAGCTATTTTTCCGAACAGCAGCCAAAATTCCCGCCGGAATTCCGATTGTAAGTGCCACCAACATCGCCGCCACCGACAGTTCCAAAGTAGCAGGCCAGCGACTTCTAATTTCATCAACAATCGGAATACCGCTAATAATACTATTTCCCAAATCGAATCGAATCAAACTACTTAAAAAAGCCAAATATTGCAAAGGTAAAGGCTGATTCAATCCCAATCTCGCCCGCAATATTTCCACCTGTTCGGGAGTTCCGCGTTCTCCCAAAAGCACAGTCGCCGGATCTCCCGGTATCAAATGCAAAAACGCAAATACCAGCACTGTAATTCCCAAAAGAACGGGCAATATTCCCAGCAAACGTTTAACAATATATTGGAACATCAGTTTATTTGACAATCCTGGACTTATTACCTCTATGCATTATTTAACTCATTCATCTTGCAAATTTGCCAAAATCAGATCCACCGTTTCTTCTACCGTTAGATTGCTTGAATCCAGCCAGTAGCCAAGGCGAGGAGTTTCGGTTCGGAGAATGCGATCGAAGGCATAAACCATTGCGTCGTTGGCATATCCAGTTTTCAATCGTGCTGCATCCCTTGCTGCTACAACCTCTGGCTTAGGACACAAAACAATTATAGACAAAAGTACATCGTGGAAACTGGCAACTACCTCAGCCAGCGTCAGACCAATAATGATATCTTGATAGACAACGGTGAAACCAGCTTGGAGATATTGTCGCGCTACCATTGCTGCCAAATGATATCGCAGTTGAAGCTGCTGATATGCCTCTGGTGACAAATTTAATGCCATTTGGGCTTGTCCATTCACAATCATACGACGAAAAATATCGCCGCGAAGGTGGACACTTTTGGGCAACCGTTCAGCAAGTGATTGGGCAACACTTGATTTTCCAGCAGCCATGTTCCCGGTAATCAAAATAATTTGTGGCTGATGATTCGCAGGTTGTCGATCGCTTTCCATATTGTTTTTTAAAGTAAATCACTGTAAAGTATGTATGAGAACCGAGGAGATGTGTCTCGATCGAACTGCTCAATTTTTGCTAACTTCCTCCAAAGACTCCGAACCTAAAGGACTTGGAATCCAACCTTGAATATTCTTGCGTTCCCCTCAAAGCGGCTGCGAATGGACGCTCGCAATAAAAAGCTGCGATCGGCTATAAATTAGCTGGTTCCGGGGCTCGTTCTGATTCCCCAATCTTCGTTGATTCCGAGTCAGCGGGCAACTCACTATTTTCGACAGTAATTGCTAGTTTAAATCCTAACGCTTCGAGCAATTCTACAAAACAGTAAATTTCCGAACCTCCACTTGCTGTCAACATTTTGTCAAGCTTTTCATGATGCTGTTTCGCAGAAGCAGAAAGAGCATTCATCCTAATTCGAGCCTCAATCACCTTTCTAATTGCATTTCTAAACAGTTCCCGTTCAGGTTCTTTTTCTTCCAAGATAGCCTCAATATAACCAGCAGCTTCTTCCGGCTCTTTGAGAGATTCAATTAGGTAATCGCGGTAGCTATCACTCGCAGGCGTTTTCACGTTTTTCATAGTCTATCCAGTATTCTATAGCTTTTTGAATGTCTTGTTGTTGGGTACTTTTGTCCCCAGCTATGAGGATTACCACAATTGTCAAATCAAATTGTCCAAAGTAGACGCGGTAGCCTGGGCCATAATTAATTTTGAGTTCAAAAACTCCTTGTCCCACTGACTTAAAATCTCCGAGATTACCTTGCTCAACTCGGTCAAGCCTAGCCTTGATTCTAACTCTAACATTCCGATCGCGGAGAGCATCAAGCCACTCGGTGAATGGTGCTCGACCCTCTGCTGTAGTGTAACGTCGAATTTCCCTTGGTTGTACTTCCATCAGTGTATCACTCTCGATCGGCAATTTCTATAGTAGAGCGATCGGGTGCATCTGGCGCAAGGAAAGGGCGAAGCATTTCGGCACACAATTTATTAGTAATAACCAGAGATTTACTGCCGAAATGCTTCGCCCCTACGAATATATTTGCACTCATTGAGATTCACCAGAGCGATCGGCAGTACATTCAGCACGAAAATCACTTTTTTAAGACTTACTAACTTCCTCAAAAGACTCCGAACCTAAAGGACTCGGAATCCAACCTTTAATATTCTTGCGCTTCCCTAAAAGCGGTTGCGAATGGACGATCGGCAAACGCACCGCCTCCCCATGCAAAATCTCGCTAACTTCCGCATAAATTTTCGCCCGGGCTGCTTTATCCCCAGTCGCCCTCCCCTTATCTAAAAGTTCCAAAACCTTCGGATTTTTCCAATTTCCCAAATCCGCCGTCGAACCAGGGCCGAAGTGAGGATAATAAAAATTGTCAGGATCGCCATAATCTCCAGTCCAACCCATCATAAAAGATTGAAAGCCTGGAGGTTTTAGCCGATCGGCCAAATAAGCAGACCAATCCTTTGTCAGCAACTTTACCCGAATCCCGATCGCACTTAAATCCGCAGCAAAAGCCTCAGCGATCGGCTTCGGCGTGGGAAAATAGGGACGGCTGACCGGCATATACCACAAATCCAAATCAAAACCGTTCGGATAACCGGCCTTCGCCAGCATTGCTTTAGCTTGCTGCGGGTTAAATTCGTAATCTTTAACTTTGTCAGACGCCGCCCAATTCAGCGCAGGCGGGATAAATTGTGAATCATATTTGCCTAGTTCTCCCCAGAAAGCCTTGACGATGGCTTGCTTGTTGATTGTTTGGGCGATCGCCCGCCGCACCTCTGATTTCGCCAAAGGCCCGTAACCCGGATTTAACGCTAAATAACCCACATTAAAAGAAGGGCGCAAAACAGCTTCTAAATTAGGATCTCCCTGAACTTCTTTCAATTGATCCGGCGTTAAATCAACAGTAAAATCAAGTTGACCAGCCCTCAATTGAGCCAATCTCGCCGCCGGATCGTCCACAAAACGAAGTACCAACTGATTGACTTTCGGCGTTCCAGCTTTCCAATAATTCGGATTTTTTTCTAAGATAATGCGATCGCCCGAGATCCATTCCTTAAACACAAAAGGCCCCGTACCCACCGCCAGCGACCCCGGAGTACCGTATTTAGCACCCGCTTTCTTCACCGCCGCCGGACTCGCAATCCCAAAATAACCAGACCCAATCGCCGAAGCAAAGGCCGCAAAAGGTCGATTTAACACGAACCTAATCGTAGACTTATCAACAACGGTCACATCCTTGACCAAAGAATCTTTATCGCCCTTAAATCCAGCAAAAAAGTTTTTCCAAATCTGATAATTTTTGCCAGAATCTCGATACCCGTTAGGATTTTTGGCATCCCACCAGCGATCGACATTAAACTTAACAGCATCCGCGTCAAAATCCGTCCCGTCGTGAAACTTCACCCCGGATCGCAACTTAAAAGTCCAAGTTTTGCCATCTGTCGAACTCGACCATTCAGTTGCCAGACTCGGTTCCAATTCTACAGTTCCGGGTTTAAAATCAGTTAAACGATTGTAGATTTGGTCGATCGCAATCACCGAATTACCATCAGTAACATTTCCCGGTTCCAGATTCACCGGCGGCCCGCCCGCACCGTAGACTAAAGCCCCTGGTGGAACAGCCGCAGGAGTTGTCGCAGTTGGAGAATTATTAGTAATATTTGCAGGAGTGCCACAATTTGAGACAATTACAGCCATCCCAAAAACTAGAGCTAATAAAACTAAACGCCAGGATTTTAACAACCTCATTTCAATAGCTCCTATTTAATAAAATTATATTCCTATCAAGAAAATTCTAATTTCCTCATTCTCTCCCCTCTGCGTTCTCTGCGTCCTCTGTGGTTAACCTCTTAATTCTTATCTTACATAAAATTTAATCAACAAAATATAACACACTGATTACCAATTACCCTTTATCATTACAAAAAAGAATTGGCTTAAAGCCCCAAGCGCGATCGGAAGAAATTAAAATCAGACTATTAATTACTGCAATCCCCGGACTTCCCAGTACAGATGGCTGTCACAGACAACTAAGAGGGCAGGCACGGGGGCACTACCCCTACAATTGTCAACTTAATTATCGATCGCACCACCGCCTACAACTCATAACTCTCCTCACCCATACTCCCCAATTCTGGGCTACCGAGAAACTCTTCATCCTGTAATTCCTCAATCCCCGAGTCAAAACTTTCAACAACAAACGGCAACCCCGCCGCCATCAAACCGCGCTGAATGCGATCGCTAGTTTCCTCAAACAAAACAAATAGCGGATGAACAGCCTCAGCCTCATCGCTAAAAATATGTCTGTAGCGGTACGGCATCAGCCACTCGTAACCTTTATCCAACCAAACCTGACACTGCCGCCAGCGGCCCAACAAATCAGAAAAATCTTCACCAGGGCGGTGAATGAAAACCAAAATTTCCACCCCAATTTTAACTTTCCACTCTGGATCGCACATCAAAATCGCCAAATCGCAGGGCAAACAAACTGCCTGTCCCGGCGATATGCAAGTGCCTCCGCTTCCAGCATAGGAAACCCCCTCCCGCAAGCGCGCAATGGGCAATGGAATGGTAATTAAGCTTTCGTTAGCGCGGCGGATACTCGGAATCATCTCCATGTACAGCCGATATTTTTTCAGCAGGGCGATCGCTGCCGAAAATTCGCTGTACTGTGCTAGTAAAGCCTCGTAATGTGATTGTTTTACAGACATTTTAAATCAATTAATTAATTAGTCATTAGTCATTAGTCATTGGTCATTGGTCATTGGTCATTGGTCATGGGGCATGGGGCATGGGTCATAGGGCATAGGGCAAACAGGGCATTGGTCATTAGTCAATTGTCATTGGCAATTTGTAATTAGTAATTTGCAATTGGTTATTCATTAGTTCGCAACAATTGGTCATTGGTTCTTCAAAGATTAGCCAAGACCATATCACTGACTGAACAGTATTAACAACTCAAACAAAGCCAATGACAACTCTTAAATAACAACTAACAACTCTCAACTCTCAACTCTCAATTCTCAACTAGGAGGGCGGGCACGGGGGCACCGCCCCTACAGTCAACTGTCAACCTGTTTGCTGAGAACTGTCAACTGTCAACTGTCAACTGTCAACTGTTTTACAGCTTCTCAAACACTGAGAACATCGGCAGATACATCGACAGCAAAATCGAACCTACGATACCACCGACCACAACAATCATCAGAGGTTCCAGCATACTGGTAAGTCCCTTGACTGCTTCTTCGACTTCCGTTTCGTAGAAAGCGCCAACTTTCATCAACATTTTGTCAAGTTCCCCAGTCTCCTCGCCAATTGCCATCATTTGAATTGCCAAGGAGGGAAAAACAGCTTGTTCTTGCAAAGCAATACTGATCATGCCACCGCTTTGAATTTCCTGCCTTGCATATTCGATCGCATTTGAGATCGCCTGATTTCCCGCCACATCTCGCACAATTTCCAAAGAGTTCAGAATCGGCACACCCGATCGCGTCAGCGAGCCAAAAATGACGCAAAACCTCGCCACCGCAGATTTTTCAATCAAATCTCCAAAAATTGGCAACTTCATCGCAATTCTATCGATTTGGAGGTGACCTACTGGAGTTTTGTAGTACATATCGAAGGCAAATTTTAGCGCTATAATTACCCCAATAACTGTCAGTTGTTGGATCGGAGGCCAAGCCGTACAAAAAGCGCTAATGCCCAACATAAACACCGTAAAAGCAGGCAAGTCTGCACCAATATCCTTAAAGATTTTTGCGAAAGTTGGTAGCAAAAAAATCGTCATTGCGAAAAAAATCACAATCGCGATGAAAAACACAGTCTTCGGATAAGACATCGCAGATTTAATTTCAGCCTCCGTCTTGTGATTTTTTTCCATCATCACCGCCAGACGGTCGAGGGTTTCATCTAGCACACCGCCGACCTCTCCCGCCGCCACCATACTGATAAACAGTTGGTCAAAAACATCAGGAAACTTAGCCATCGCCTCTGCCAAGTTTATCCCCTCTTGCACGTCAGCATTCATGCTCCTGAGTGCTCGTTTCAACTTAGCATTAGAGCACTGTTCGTGCAGCACGGAAAGGCATCTCACGATCGCCACCCCGGCATTAAACATAGCCGCAAACTGACGGGCAAAAATCGCCATATCCTTAACAGTAAGACTGCTAAGGTTATACTCAAATTGCTCCTGAATCCTACTGAGATCGAAGCCTGTTTTTGGTTTTGGATTAATAACATTTGTAGCCATAGATTGCCTCTGGAAAATTATTTAAAGTCATTAGTCATTGGCAATCAGTCATTAGTCATTAGTGATTGGTCATTTCTGCGGACTGCTGACCAATAACTGATTGCTTAGCCCCAAAACAGGTACAAGTCCCAACACTTATGAGAGTCGATCCCCAAATTTTAGATTGTAATTCAAGCTCCCAGATTCACTGCGCTGCAATTAAATCTAAAATCTAAAATCTAAAATCTAAAATGGACTGACTGACTCAATTAATGAGCCCCTACCTTGCCTGTACCAACAGGTGCCGGGCCGATCAAGCGTTCGAGTTCATCAGCCTTAGAAGCCTTGGCCATTGCCGATTCCCAAGTGATTTTACCGCCCTTGTAAAGTTCAGCGAGGGCCATTTCCATCGTCCTCATGCCCAATTTTGCCCCCATTTGGATTTGGGAGTAAATCATAGGAGTTTTGCCCTCCCGGATCAAGTTAGCCATAGCTGGAGTATTCACCATGATTTCCATAGCGCAGCAGCGGCCGCCCCCAACTTTCACAACCAAATTTTGGCTGCAAATTCCGACTAAAGAGTTAGACACTTGGGCGCGAACTTGGGGTTGTTGAATGGGCGGGAACACGTCCAAAATCCGATCGATCGTAGCAGCAGCCGAATTAGTGTGCAGCGTTCCCATCACCATGTGACCCGTTTCTGCCGCCGAAATTGCCAGACCGATCGTTTCCAAGTCCCGCATTTCCCCCACCAGAATCACGTCCGGATCTTCGCGCAGGGCTGCTTTCAGCGCATTAGCAAAGCTCTTAGTATCTTCGCCCTTTTGGCGTTGGTGAAACAAACTCTTGACATTCGGAAACACATATTCGATCGGGTCTTCAACCGTCAGAATGTGTTCAGCCCGCGTCCGGTTGACCAGATCCAACAAAGCCGCCATCGTAGTAGTTTTCCCGGAACCTGTCTGTCCCGTCACCAACAGCATACCCCTGGGTCTTTCCGTCAGATCCCGCAAAATCTGCGGCACGCCTAAAGCATCTGCGTTAGGAATCTTAGAAGCCAGAGCCCGCATACAAGCAGCCCAAGCACCCCGCTCCCGGTACACATTCACCCGGAACCGAGCCAATCCCTTCACCCCGTAAGCGCAGTCGAGTTCCCACTCCATTTCCAACTGCTTGCGCTGCATATTGTTGAGCATTTGGAAGATCAGGATCTGCACTTCCTCAGCAGACAAAATGTCGCCGTATTGGGACTGAGGAGTTAGTTTTCCGTGGACGCGGAAGAAGATAGGCGCGCCTGCTTGGATGTGTATGTCCGAACCCCCTTGCTCTACCAGGGACTCCAATACGTCTTCAATCATCAGACCCATAGATACCTCTCCTCGATCTAGTTGATAGTTATTGACCAATCTAGCTCAGTTAACAGTTAACAGTTAACAGTCAACAGTCAACAGTCAACAGTCAACAGTCAACAGTTAACTGCTGAATCAATCCAAAAAGCGTGGCGTCAAGCAGTACGGACAATCCAGCATCTCCGGCTTCAATTCCGCCCGACAAGTTTTGCAGGTAAGTCCCTGCTTGCGTTTGGCTTTCAGTTCCGCCTCCAACCCGGAGTCAGTAAAGGTCACCCGCTCGACTTCTTCAAAGGTAGTCGCGCCTTCCCGCACCAACTGCAAGCTGTAAGCCAACAAGGTTTTCATCCCTTCTTCTACCGCTGCTTCCTTAAGTTGCTCTGTGGGAGCCCCTTGAGTGATCAGAGTTTGCAGCCGCTCAGTATTTTTCAGGAACTCGTAAACGCCTACCCGTCCTTTGTAGCCTAGGCCGCTGCACTTCCGACAAAGTTGATCGCGTTCTGCGAGTCCTTTTCTTTCCTCTACCGGTATGGTGTTGGCTTTGTTAACAGTCAGATCGATTTCTTGAGAAGCCGACAGACCGTAGCGACCGAGTTCGGCCGCAGTAGGCTGGTAAGGAATGCAGCATTTGTCGCAAACGCGCCGCATCAGACGCTGGGCCAACACGCCCAACAGAGCGGCTGAAACCATGAACGGTTCTACGCCCATTTCGTCCAAACGCGCGATCGCCCCTGCCGCGTCGTTAGTGTGGAGTGTGGTCAGCACTAAGTGTCCCGTCAAAGCAGCTTCCAGAGCAGTTTTCGCCGTTTCTCTGTCCCGCGTTTCCCCCACCAGAATCACGTCAGGGTCTTGCCGCAAAAACGCCCGCAGCAGGTTGGAAAAAGTCAAGTCTTTTTCCCGAATTACTTGACATTGGGTAATTCCCGGCAAAGCATATTCGATCGGGTCTTCCGCCGTACTGATATTAACCCCCGGATCGTTGCGTTCCGCCAGAATCGAGTACAGAGAAGTTGACTTACCCGAACCCGTCGGCCCCGTCACCAAAATCAGTCCGAACGGACGGCTAGCAGTCTCTCGCACCAAAGCCAGAGTTTCTTGATCCGAGATCAACAAACCCAAACCCAACTGAGTGCTGGAACTGTCCAAAATCCGCAGCACGATTTTTTCGCCGTACCGGGAAGGCAAGCTATTCACCCGGAAATCTACCGTGCGTCCCTCAAACACCCGGCGAATACGACCATCTTGAGCTTGTCGGCGTTCGGCAATGTCCAAGTTGGCAATAATCTTGAAACGAGCCGTAATCGATTGCACAACCTGTTTCGGAAACCGGAAATACTCTTGCAGCACCCCATCTTTCCGCATCCGGATCCGCATAAACTCTTCTTGAGGTTCTACGTGGATGTCAGACACCTTTTCCGACAAAGCTTTAGCCAAAATGATGTTGACAGCCTTAATTACCGGAGCCGCCTCAGCATCGTCTATGGTGTTGGCTAAGTCTTCTTGGTCAGAACTCTCCTCTTCTAATGAGAGTTCGCCAAAATCTCCCTCGCCTAACTCCAGTTTTCTCTGCTTTTCGGCTTCTGCTATTTTGGCGGCTACCTTAACTTGGTCGTCTTGATAGGACGAAGTGATGTCCTGGTAGTCGTCTGGCGTAATCACCCGTCGCTGCAAAGCCAATCCGTGAGGCTGTAAAATCCGCCGCAAATCTTCTATGGCGTTGAGGTTGTCGGGATCTACCATTGCCACTAAAACAGCCTGAGGCTCGGTTTCAGTCTTCGCTACTGGTAAAAAGCGACCTTGGTGACAAATGTCGATCGAAATTTTCAACCCATCGAGCATAATTCCGAGTTGCTCGTTCGACATTTCGCTCATCTCCGGGTCATACGCTTCAACCCCGTAGACAACCTTCCGTTCAAACATCTGCTGCTTCTTGTAAAGCCGCAGCAATTCAGGAGGCAACGGCTGCCCGGTAAGTGCTTCTAATACCTCCGTCAACCGCTTACCCGACTTCCGGCTTTCAAGCTGAGCTTGTTTCACTTGGTCGCCGTTGACGTAACCCGACTGAATCATCTTGTTGAGAGCCGGAGGCAAAACGCTGATAGCAACTATCGATGTGCGAGAAGACCCCTGGGATGTGTTAGTCATAAAAAACACTCATGATTGTGGGAAACTCAGTCACAGAGAGTGCTGAGAGGAAAACCAACGCGGGGTTTTAACCGTTACATAAATCCTACCCAAAGTTACCCAAAATTTGACAATGTTGGACACAAGAGTTTCGTTTAATTCCTGTTTCACCCTGGCAGTGTCGGCACTTACCAGTCCGCAGGCTATCCCCGTCTAACTGACGGTTTTTGACAAATTGATTGCCGCATTTAAGTCGCGGTCAATCTTAAAACCACAATGGCTGCATTCAAACATTCGCTCACCAAGAGAGAGTGTTTCTTTTTTTGTTCCACAATTAGAACAAGTTTTTGAGCTTGGGAACCAACGGTCAACTATTACCAACTTTGAACCGTACAACTTGCACTTGTAGGTGAGCTGGCGTCGGAATTCAAAGAAACCCATATCAGCAACCGATGCAGCCAGTTTATGATTAGCCATCATCCCAGATACATTCAAATCCTCTATGACAATTACACCGTGGTTTTTGGCAAGTAATGTCGTTAGTTTGTGCAACGTATCTTTACGGATGTTAGCTATCTTTCTATGCAGTCTAGCTATCTTGACTTGTGCTTTTTCCCAATTGCTCGAGCCGATAATTTTATGGCGATTTAGCCATTGCATTCTCGACAGTATATCGCGATATTTCCTGTATGATTTTGCACCCAAAACTACGGAACCCGTACTCAGAGTGGCTAGTGCTTTAATGCCAAGGTCAACTCCTACAACACCTCTGTGGCTTAACTCTTGCTGTTCTACATCAAATCTGAAACTGATAAACCACCTGTCGGCTTGACGGGATATCGTACAAGACTTGATTGATACTTGTGGGAGTCTTTCGTAAGTTTTGAGAATGCCAATTACAGGAACTTGGATTTTTTTGTTACCGCTTATTTTGACTGTTCCTTCTAAAGTGAAAGAATCTCGCCGCCCTTTTTTCTTAAACTTTGGTACACCAGCAGTCTTTTTAAAACACCGTTTCCAAGCTTCGCGCAATGCCATCAATGCAATCTGCGGTGTAGATTTAGAGCACTCGTAGTACCACTGATTTTCTGACTTCACCATAGCTACTAAAAGTTTGTGCAGGTCAATAGCACTGGGAAATGTGAGTTTTTCCTGTGGGTTGGCTTTGTTGTGATCTAAAATATTTTTGGTCAACCACAATCCCCAGTTCCACGAATGACGCGCTACTCCACAATGCTTGGCGAGTATAGTACGTTGCTGATTATTCAGTTTCAATTCGGTTTTGAAGCCTAACAGCATTTTTACCTCTCGATCTCTTTGAGTCACGCTATATAATGATTCAATTCCTCCTCATTTTAGAAGAAATGAGTAGAGGTGGGTAGGATTTTTGTTACAGTTGCTCACCCTATATGCGCCAATTCAAATCTGAAGTGCAACAGTGTCTGATGTATGTCCATAGAATACTTCAAAAGGGGTTCGATAGTCAAGCGATTTCCTCGGTCGATTGTTAATCAAATCCACTGCCTTTTCTAACTCC